>DATBMM010000177.1:0-16494 GCA_036554825.1 Candidatus Limnocylindrales bacterium | reverse complement strand
TCGCGCACCTTCTGCCAGGTCGGCCCGAGCCGGTCGGGCGTCCGGATGCCGGTCCGGATCGGGATCCTGCCACCCGGAGGCGTGCGCAGGTCGGAGACGTCGAGGTCTGCGTAGAGCACCTGGCCGAGCGTGCGCGGGATCGGTGTGGCGGTCATCAGCAGCACGTGCGGGATCACGTCGCCACCGGCCTTGGCCTCGAGCTGGCCGCGTTGCTCGACGCCGAATCGGTGCTGCTCGTCGATGATCGCGAGGCCGAGTCGGGCGAATGTCACCGATTCGCTCATCAGCGCGTGCGTGCCGACGATCACCGACGCCTGGCCCGAGGCGATGAGGTCGTTGGCGTGCGCCCGATCACGAGTGTTGAGCGAGCCGGTGAGCAACAGGACATCGACGCCCGCGCCCTCGAGCAGCGCGCCGACGGTGTCACGGTGCTGGCGAGCGAGGAGATCGGTGGGGGCCAACAGCGCGCCCTGGAAGCCGGCCTTCGCCGCTGCCGCCAGGGCATATGCCGCGACGGCGGTCTTGCCTGACCCGACGTCACCTTGGAGGAGACGCAGCATCGGGTTGGACCCGGCCAGGTCGATCCGGATGGCGTCGATCGCCGCGGACTGGTCCGGCGTCAGTTCGACCCGGAGACCGATCTTCGTGGAGAGCGCGCTGGCCAAGGCAGCCCGGATGGCGTCGTCCGTCGCATCGTCGACTTGGATCAGGGGTGCACGGTCGTGCCGACGGGCCTGGCGGCGCATCACCATGCCCAGCTGGAGCGCGAGGAGCTCGTCGAAGGCGAGGCGCTGGAGCGCCGCGTCACGTCGCTCGAACGACTCCGGGTAATGGGCCGATTCGAGCGCCTCGGCGATGCCGGTCAGACCCTCGCCCTGCCGGAGCTCGTCAGGCAGGTACTCCGGGTAGGCGTGACCTGCGCGATCGAGCGCCTCCCGGATGGCGACGCGGAGCCGCGCGGCGGTCAGCCCGGCCGTGAGCCGGTACACCGGCACGATGCGACCGGCGTGGAGGACCTCGCCGTCGCCATCGACGGCCTGGAACTCCGGGTTATCGATCGTCAGGCGCCGGCCGAACCGCTTGAGCCGACCCGACACGACGATGTCCGTGCCCGTCCGCAGCCGGCGCTCGATGAAGCGACGACCGAACCACGTCGCCTCGATGTCGCCGGTCTCGTCGCTCAGCCTGGCGATCGTGCGCTGCACGCGGCGACGCCACGACGCCTCGACGCGGATGTCGTCCACCCGGACGCGGGCGGACACGACGGTCCCCTCCTCCGCCCAGACGAGGTCGCCCAGCCGCGACAGCTCGCGTAGGTCGTCATACCGACGCGGGAGGTGGAACAGCAGGTCGCGGACGTCGTACCAGCCGAGCTTGATGCCGGCCCGCCGGAGCAGACCCGCCGCGCCCAACCCCGACCGTCCGAGCGGGGTCCTGAGGAGTTCGACCGGATCGGTCGGGGCGGGTGGGACCTTGGTGGACCTCGTCGTTGCGGGCGATCGCGCCATCCGATCGGCTACTCGGCCGAGATGAGGTACCGGTAGTAGGGCTGGCCGCCGTGCCGGACCTCGATCTCCGCGTCGGGCATCGCGGTGCCGATGCTGCGTGCCATCGCCTCGGCCTCCGCGAGCTCGGCGCCCTCGCCGTAGAACAGGGTCAGGAGCTCGAACCCGGGGGCGAGCGCTCGCACGGCCTTGAGGACGCACTTGGTCCGATCCTTGTCGACCGCGACCAGCCCGTCATCCGGGTCCAGGGCGATCGTCTGGCCCCGCTTCACCTTGGTGCCGCCGATCGTCGCATCCCGGATCGCCTCGGTCACGACCACGGACTGGATCGCCCGTCCGGCCTCCGTCATCGGGCCGACGTTGGCGGCGGCGTCCATGCCCGGGTCGAGCGCCAGCAGCGCTGCGAAGCCCTCGGCGGCGTTCCGCGTGGGAACGACCTGGACCGGTCGATCGGTCATCGCCGCGACCTGGCGCGCAGCGAGCACGACGTTCGGGTTGTTCGGCAGGAGCAGGACCTCCCTGGCCGACACGGCCCCGACCGCCTCGAGCAGCTCCCCGGTGCTCGGGTTGGCCGACTGGCCGCCCTTGACGACCGACGCCACCCCGAAGTCCCGGAAGATCGCCGCGAGACCATCACCGGCCGCGACCGCGATGACCGCCAGGCTCGGCAGATCCGTCGTCGGGGCGCTGCCGTTGCCATCCGCCGCCCGCCCCGCCTCGGACCGGGCGATGCTGGCCTCGGTCGCCGGCGGCGGCGCCTCGCCGGTGAACTCGGCGGCGCGCATCTCCCGGACGTCGCGAGCCTGGTTGTCGAGGTTCTCGACGGTGATCCGGCTCAGGTCGCCGATCGCCAGCCCATAGCCGATGACCTGGTCGGGCCGCTCGTTGTGCACGTGGACCTTGACGGCCCGCGCGTCGCCCGCGACCAGCACCGACTCGCCGATCGACTCGAGGTGGTCTCGGATCGCGTCGACGTCGAGCGTCTCGTGACCGCGGGCCCTGAGCAGGAACATCGTCTCGTAGCCGAACCCCTCGTCGGCATGCGCGACCAACGTGCTGGGCTTCGGGCCGGCCGACCGCCGGGCCCGGGCGGCGCCTGCCGGGGTCCGGCCGGTCAGGTGCAGCAGGGCGCCCTGGAACAGGCGGTACAGGCCCTGGCCGCCGGCATCGACGACGCCCGCCTCGCGCAGGATCGCCAGCAGGCTCGGTGTCCTGGCCACGGCCTTCTCGGCGGCGGCCAGCGTCGCGCCCAGGACGGCCTCGATGTCGTCATCGTGCTCGGCGGCGTCGACGGCCCCGGCGGCCGATTCGCGGATCACCGTCAGGATCGTGCCCTCGACCGGCTTGGCGACCGCGCCATAGGCGGTCCGCGCGCCCTCGGTCAGCGCATGGGCGAGGTCGAGCCCGTTGAACCGCCGCTTCCCGCCGAGACCCTCGGCCATGCCGCGGAAGATCTGGCTGGTGATCACGCCGGAGTTGCCTCGAGCACCCATCAACGCCCCGAAGCTGATCGCCGCCGCGACGCGGTCGGCCGGCTGCCCGGCGACTGCCTCCGCCTCTTCGAGCGCGGCCCGCACCGTGGCCAGCATGTTCGAGCCGGTGTCCCCGTCGGGGACCGGATAGACGTTCAGCCCGTTGATCTCGTCGACGTGCGCCTCGAGGTTGGCGACCGCGGCCCGGAACGACTCGAGCAGCCCGTCACCGTCGCAGGCACGGCGGGCCATCTAGGCGACGTCCGTCCCACTATCGGCGAGGTCGCGCGGGCGGACGCGTTCGACGGGCAGGGCGGTCGGCGACTGGGGGAGCGCCCCGCCGGCCGGGACGTGCAACCCATCGACGTGGATCGTGATCCGGCCGACCTCCCGGTCGAGCGCCTGCTGGACGGCATAGCGGATCGCCGAATCGACCTGGCGAGCGACCTCCGCGACCGGCACGCCGAGCGCGACGGTCAGGTCGAGCTCGATGTCGATGCCGTCGTCGAAGCGGACGGCCAGCCCGGGCGTCGCGAGCCCGAGCCGGTCGATGAGGCGACCGAGCGGTCCGCCGACGAACCCGGTCACGCCATACGAACCGAGGGTCGCCGTCCGGATGATGTCGCGAAGGGCGCGGCCCGTGACGAGCGAGCGCCCGGGTGTCGGACGGATGGCCACGCTGGCTGGGGTCCTCCCTCGAGGGCTCTGCTGCCGGCGGAGATGGCCGGAGGCGTGTGCTATAGTACCGCTCCCCCTCGGACCCTCGGTTCGAGGCTTCCGACTGACCACTTCCTGAGGAATCGCATGGCCCGCTCCTGCGCGATCTGCGGCAAGGTCTCGATGGGCGGCTTCAACCCGCAGTCGTCGGGATCGAACCGCGTCCGTGCCCACCGTCGCATGCAGCCGAACCTGCAGCCGCTCGTGATCGAGCGCAACGGCACCCCCGTGAAGACGCTCGTCTGCACCCGCTGCCGGCGGACCCTGCTCAAGGCCTCGAAGTAGCCGACGCGGCCGACGAGCCGCGACCTAGCGCTCGGCGGTGTCGAGCCAGATCGTGAACGGTCCGTCGTTCACGAGCTCCACCGCCATCTCGGTCCCGAACCGGCCCGTCTCCACGCGGATGTCGTGCTCGCGCAGCGCGGCCGCGAACCGCTCGTAGAGGCGCTCGGCGCGTTCCGGTGCCGCGGCCCCGGTGAACCCCGGTCGGCGTCCGCGGCGCGTGTCTGCGAACAGCGTGAACTGGGAGATCACCAGCGCCTCGCCGCGAACATCGACGAGCGACCTGTTCGTGCGGCCCTCGTCGTCGCGGAAGATCCGGAGCTGCGCAACACGCTCCGCGAGCGAATCGGCCGTGCTGGCCTCATCGTCATGGCCCACCCCGAGGAGGACCACGACGCCTTGCCCGATCGAGGCCACGACCTCGCCGTCGACCGTGACCGAGGCGCCGGTCGTGCGCTGCAGGAGCGCCCTCACCGCATCCCCGCCCTCATGCCTTCGTCGCGAAGGTCGCCCGCCACGAGTCGGCCTCTGTGAGGAGCCGGTCGCGCGACGGTCCATGCGCCCGGATCACGTGTTCCTCGACGTTCGCCGGGACGAGCAGGTCGTAGTCGCGGACCCCGTCGGGGTTCACCTGGCCGTCGCCCCGCAACATCATCACCGGGATGCCGGTCTCCTCGATCTCGTCCATCAGCTGGTGCGCGAGATGCTTCGGCAGCGAGGTGAAGCGCGTCATCCGATCGGCGGGGATGGGCGGCCTGCCCTCGTTCGGCCCGAACTGGAAGCCCTCGTCGGCGAGGGCGCGGATGAGACGGACCTCGCGACCCATGTCCCGGCCACGCACGAACAGCGCGGAGCCCACGACGAAGACGTCGACCCCGTGCGAGCCCGCGGTCTCGGCCGTCTCGCGGTTGATCCCGCCATCGACGTGGATCTCGCCGCCGTACAACTTGTGCTTGAGGAGCTCGCGCGCACCGGCGGCCTTCGCCGCGAGCACGTCGCCCATGAACGTCTGCCCGCCGAAGCCCGGTTCGACGGTCATGATCAGCACGATGTCGAGCAGCTCGGCATACGGCTCCAGCGCGCTGAGTGGCGTCCCCGGCTTCACCGCCAGGCCGGCCGCCCGGCCGGCGGCGCGGATCGCCTGGAGCGTCGGCGCGATCGACTCGTCGATCTCGACGTGGAAGGTGATCGAGTCGCAGCCCGCGTCGAGGTACTCCTCGATGTAGCGACCGGGCTCCGAGATCATGAGGTGGGCATCGAACGGCACGGTCGTCCGCGGCCGGAGGGCCTTGATCGTCCGGGCGCCGAACGTCAGGTTGGGCACGAAGTGGCCGTCCATGACGTCGAGATGGACCCGGTCCGCACCAGCAGCCACCACCCGGCGGACGGCGTTGGCCAGGTTGCCGAGGTCGGCGTCGAGGATGCTGGCGGCGATGCGGGCCCGGTTGGCCACCTACTTCCCCACCCCGACCGGGACTGGCGCATGACTGCGCTCGCCGCGCAAGGCGGCGGCGCTCTCGGCCTCCAGTCGCGCCCGACGGCGAGCGACCGTGGGGACGGGGGGCTCACCGGCCCGCTCCGCCGCGAGTTGGCCGCAGGCCGCGCCGACCTCCTGGCCGCGGTTGCGCCGGATCGTGGTCGAGATGCCGGCCTCGCGGAGCGTGGCCGCGAATCGTTCGATGACCGGCATCGGGCTGGCGGCCCACGGCGTGTGCGCGACCGGGTTCATGGGGATCAGGTTGACGTGCGCGTGGTCACCGCCCAACAGCTCGGCCATGGCGATGGCGTCGAGGTCCGTGTCGTTCACACCGCCGATCATCGTGGCCTCGTACGTGATCCGCCGGCCCGTCGCGCGCGCATGGTCGCGAGCGGCGGCCACGACCTCGGCGATCGGCCAGCGGCGATTCAACGGGACGAGGACATCGCGGAGCGGATCCCGCGCGGCGTGGAGCGAGATGGCGAGCGTGAACTGCGGCCCGAGGGCCGACAGGCGGCGGATCCCGGGCACGACACCCGAGGTCGAGACCGTGATGTGGCGTGCCCCGAGTCCGAACCGCCGCGGGTCGTTGAGCGCCTCGACCGCCGCCAGTACCCGGTCGAGGTTGAGCAGCGGCTCTCCCATGCCCATGAACACCACGTTGGTCAGGCGGCGTCCATCCGCCGCGAGGCGGCGCTGGGCGAGCCGCGCCTGGTCGACGATCTCGGCGACCTCGAGGTCGCGTCCGGCACCGAGCTCGCCCGTCGCGCAGAAGGGGCAGCCCACGGCGCACCCTGCCTGGCTGGAGATGCACAGCGTGTGCCGCTCGCGTGCCGCGCCACGCGCCGGGTAGTGCATCAGCACCGATTCGATGAGTGCACCGTCGTGGAGTCGATGGAGCGCCTTCTCGGTCTGACCGCCGTCCGCCAAGCGGATCTCCGTGTCGGCCACGGTATCGAGGCAGAAGTCCCGCTCGAGGGCGTCGCGCAGGGGCTCTGGCAGCGTGCGGATGGCCGCCGCGTCGGTGACACCGCCGTCCTTCCACACGGCATCAGCGATCTGGCGGGCGCGATAGGAGGGCTCTCCCTGGGCCTCGACCCAGGCGTCGAGCTGGTCGGGCGTCAGGCCCGCGATGCCGGGGCGTGGCTCGGTGGTCACGGGACGATGCTACTGCCGACGATCGTCGGCCGGCCCCGCACGAAGGCATCCCACGACATGCGCGTCCCGCCGGCGGGCTGGACCTCGCGCAACCGGAGCGCGCCGTCGCTCGCGCCCAGGCGCTCCTCGTCGAAGGTGCCGGGCGCAGGGCCAGCCGGCACGACCTCCGCTCGCCAGATCACGACCCGCCCGGTGATCGTCTCGACGAAGGAGCCCGGCCACGGCTGATACGCACGGATCTGGCGCTCGAGATCGACGGTCGGCCGCCCCGGGTCGAGTCGACCGTCCTCGCGTCGCAGCGGCCGGGTCAGGGTCGCCCCCTCATCCGGCTGGGGGGTGGCCGCCAACTTGCCCCGCAGCCACGGTCCGAGGGCGCGCGTCAGGAGCCCGGCCGCCTCGACCTCCAGTGTCTCCTCGAGCAGCGGCGTCGTCTCGTCGCCTTCGAGGCGGACACGTGACTGCGCCACGATCGGGCCTGTGTCGAGCCCAGAGTCCATCCGCATCAGCGTCACGCCGGTCTCGGCATCGCCGGCCAGGATCGCCGCCGGGATCGGCGTCGCCCCCCGGTAGCGTGGCAGGAGCGACGGGTGCAGGTTGAGCGCGCCGTGGCGGACGTCGAGCAGTGGGGACGGCACGATCTGCCCGTAATCGGCGAGGACGACGAGGTCCGGCCCGAGCCGCGTGATCTCGTCGAGCGAGGCAGGATCCCGCAGCCGTGCCGGCGTGAGGATGGGGCGGACGTCCACGTACCGCGCGGCATCGTGGATGGGCGTGACCGTCTCCCGTCCGCCGCGTCCCGCGGGTCTCGGAGGTGCGGTGACCACGCCGACGAGCTCCACGTCGGGATGCTGGTCGAGGCGCCAGAGGCTCTCGCGGCCGAACCCGCCGCTCCCGATGAAGACGGTCCGTGCCCGTCCCTCGGTCACGCCAGGGCGCTCGTCGCCTCGCGGATGCCGGCCTCCTCCTCCGCGTCCTCGCCCTGGCCGACGGCGATGAGCTCGTCCATCGAGTCGAGGTAGTCGATGTACAGCTTGCCGTCGAGGTGGTCGAGCTCGTGCTGCAGGGCTCGCCCGAGCAGTCCCGACCCCGTCACCTTGAACTTCTTGCCGTGCCGGTCCTGGGCGACCACCCACACCTTCTCGTGCCGGGTGACGTACGCGACATAGCCGGGGATCGACAGGCAGCCCTCGAGATCGCGGTCGTCACCGGTCGCTCGGACGATGCGCGGGTTCACCAGCTCGTAGAGGTGGCTCTCGACCTCGACGACGGCGGCCTGGAGCGCCTCACCGAGCTGCGGCGCGGCGAGCCCGACGCCGGGCGCGTCGCGCATCGTGTGGGCGAGGTCGTCGAGGAGCTCGTGGAGGTACTTCCCGAACGAGTCGACCGGCTTGCCCTTCAGGCGCAGACGGGCATCCCCGAGCATGACGATGGGTCGGACGGACATCGCGGCGAAGTATATGGGTGCGCGGCCTCGGTGGCTGTCGAGCCGATCGCCGGCACCGTTCAGAGCGGCGGGTTGCCCTCCGCGGCGTCCTTCGCTGCATCCCGTGCGTCGTCCGTCCCGGACGACGTCCCGGGCCCGGTCGCGCTGCCGACCTGCTCACGGACGTCGGCCGCCCACTCGCGCGACTTCTCGGCGAGCTTGCTGCTCGCGTCGGCCGTGACCTCGCCGGCCTTCTGGGCGAAGGGCGCGGCCTTGTCCGCGGCGACGGCCACGATCTCGGCGGCCTTGGCCGAGAACTCGCGGACGGTCGGGGCGGCTCGCTCGGCGAGGTCCTCCGCGGCGACGCGGATCTGGTCGAGGACGTCGCTCGCCTTGGCGCTGGCGTCGCCGGCGCTGGCACGGGCGGCGTCGCCGGCAGCATCCTGGGCCGTCTCGGCGCCGGATGGCGCGGACGACGTCGCGTCCCGCGGGCCCTCGGCGGGCTCGTCGTGATCGGGGGTGAGGGGATCGGTCATGGGGCGTCCTCCGAGCGGCGTGGGAGCGCATCCTGCCACGAACGCGTCCCGAACACACGGGAGCCGATGGTCCCGGGCGTATCATCGGTGGTACACACGCACGGAGGCAGTCATGGCGGTCCAGTGGACCTACGCGGAGCTCGAACCGGCCCAGGTCGACCTCATCCTCGAAGCCGAGCGGACGCTCGATACCGACGTGGTCATGGCCTATGCCCCGAGCCAGTGGGGCACGGTCGACCCCGATACGGTCGGCGAGACGCTCACTCCGGTCGAGCTTGAGGCCGGGCAGTTGGAGTATCTGCAGGGCCTGGAGCGCAGGGTCGGCGGCGTGCTCGTCGCCTATCGTCTGGCGATCGACTGAGCCGTCAGGACGGGTCCTGGAGCAGGACGTAGAGCGCGTCCGGAGAGGGGCAGACGAAGTAGCCGTGGAGCCGCGGCCAGTCGCCCTCCGGGACCGCCAGGACCTCGCCGTCGGTCGCGACGACCTGGCCGTCCGGATCGCGCACGACGGCGTCGCCTGACGATCCACCGACGAAGCCCACCGACCAGAATGTCCGGAGCGACCCTCCCTGGTCGGTGACGGCCGTCACGGCGTCCGCGGCCGCGGGATCGATCTTGAACGTGACGCTGCGGTACGCGACTCCCATCGCATCACAGCCGAGGCCCTCGGGCGCGGGTCGGAGCGCGAACCCGCCGGATGCGGTGACGGACGGCGCGGCCGGGGTCGCCGCGGACGGCGCGGTCGAGGGAGCCGCAGAGCCGCCGCACGCGGACGCCGCAGCGGCAGCGATGACGAACAGCACCACGATCGATGGACGGCGCATGACACACCCCTCCTCGCGCGCCCGGCGTCACAGTAGCGATTCCGGGTCGACATCGACGGACCAGGGCGGTCCGGGGTCGCCGCCCAGGACGTCGACCGGATCGTCCCCGCGCACGATGACATGGAACCGCCAGCGGTCGTTGCGTCGCGCGATGTACGCGGGAGCGGGTCCGACCACGGTCGCGGACGTCCCGGCGGTCCGCTCCCGGAGCCGGGCCGCCATCTCCTCTCCGGCTCGTTCGGCGGCGTCGCGCTCCGGCAGGGCGACCGTCAGCTTGACGACCGACCCGAACGGCGGCGATCCGAACCGCTGGCGCAACGCCAGCTCGGCCGCATAGAACGGGCCGCCGTCCTCGGTCGCGACGGCGCGGATGACCGGATGGTCCGGCTGATAGGTCTGCACGATCGCCCGACCGGGTCGCTCGCCCCGCCCGGCCCGGCCGATCGCCTGGCGCAGGAGCTGGTATGTGCGTTCCGCCGCCCGCTCGTCGGGGAGGTTGAGGGCGACGTCCGACGAGACGATCCCGACCAACGTGACGGACGGCACGTCGAGCCCCTTCGTGACGAGGCTCGTGCCGACGAGCACGTCGGCGTCGCCGGCGGTGAACGCGTCGATCACCCGCTCCGCGGCACCCCGCCGGTCCGCGACGTCACGGTCCAGCCGCGCCACGCGCAGTCGCGGGTGCCTCTCGCGCACCTCTCGCTCCACCCGCTCCGTGCCGCCGCCCAGGTAGCGGATGCGCGGCGAGCCGCAGGCCGGGCAGCGCGTGGCGAGTGGTGTGGCGCGACCACAGTGATGGCAGCGCAGGGTGGTGCCGGCCTGGTGGTAGACGAGCGGCCGTTCGCAGTCGGGACACGCCTGGACGTGCCCGCAATCGCGGCAGAGCACGACCGATGCCGTCCCGCGTCGGTTGAGGACGAGGATGGCCTGGTCACCTCGCGCCGTGTCGAGGGTGGCGAGGGCCTCGTCGAGCGCGCGCGAGAGGAGGCCGCGGTTGCCGTCGGCCAGCTCCGCCCGCATGTCGGCGATCTCGACCGTCGGGGGCACGCCCGTCGGACGATCCGGGAGGACGACCCGGTCGTAGCGTCCCGTGAGTGCCCGCCCCAGGCTCTCGACGGCCGGTGTGGCCGAACCGAGCACGACCGCTGCCCCGGCCAGCTGCCCGAGCCGGATCGCGGTGTCGCGGGCTTGTAGTCGCGGGGTGCGGTCGCTCTTGTAGGCCGGGTCGTGTTCCTCGTCGACGATCACGAGGCCGACGTCGCCGAGCGGAGCCACGACCGCCAGCCGCGTGCCGACCACGATGTCGACGTCGCCGGCGCGGATCCGTCGCCACTCGTCGGCACGCTCCCCGTCGCCCAGCCCGGAGTGCACGAGCGCCACGCGGACGTCGAGATCGGCGCGCAGCCGGTCGACCAGCGGCATCGCCATCGAGATCTCGGGCACGAGCACCAGCGCCGGTCGACCGCCCTCCAGCGAGGCGGCGATGGCCTCGACGTAGATCGCGGTCTTGCCCCCACCCGTGACGCCGTCGAGCAGCAGCGGCCGCGGGTCGCGTCCTGCGATCGCTGCGCGCACGCGCTCGACGGCGTCCGCCTGCTCGGGTGACAGGTCCGCCGTCGGGGGCCGGCCACCGCGGAGCCCGGGACGGCGAGCTGCCAGGGGCCGCCGCGGTCGCTCCCGCGTCTCGGTCACGACCAGCCCCCGTCGGACGAGTCCCGCGACGGCCGACGTCCCGTGGCGGTCGGCGACGTCCGGTCCGCTGCGCCCGTCGGTCGACTCGGCGAGCTCGGAGAGCGCGGCCATCTGGCGTGGTCCGAGCGGTCGTCCACCGGGGCGCTCGCCTCGCGCGAGCAGCTGGGCCGTCGAGCGGCCGCTGTCCGTCGCGTGCAGCCAGCGCTCGTAGCGCGGTCCGCCCGAAGCGCCGAGCAGTGTCCAGTCGAGCGCGATCAGCCGCGCATCGGCAAGTGCTCGCAGCCGCCGGAGCAACCCGGCGCGGCCGTCGGGCGCCGCCAGCTCCCGCGCGGGGCGCGCGCCCGCGGCCAACTGGTCGAGCAGGTCCAGGTCGACGGCGTCGCCCGGATCGACCCCACCTGCGGCCCCATCCGGGGTCAGCTCGGCCACCAGCTCGAGCCGTTCGAGGAGGCCGGGCGGCACCATCGAGCGGATCACGAGGGCCGGGGGCGCGAGATAGTGGTCGGCGATCCAGCGCGCCAGCGCGAGGGTCAGCGCGGGGAGCAGCGGACCGTCGGCCCGCACGCGATCGGCGATCGGCTTGACGTCGCGCCCGGCTTCGGTCGATGCGGCCGCGCCGAGGATGACGCCCAGCGCCTGTCGCCGGCCGAACTCCACGAGGACCGCCTCGCCGTCCCCCAGATCCGCCAGTCGCGCCGGGACGGCGTAGGTGTAGGGCCGTGCGCCACCGGCGCCGGCCGCGTCGATCGCGACCTCGACGAGCCGCCCGGCCTCGCGCTCCCGTGGCGGATCGCCGGTCCGCGGCGTCTCGCGCTCGGGCTCGAGCCCGAGGGTCACGCCGGCCTAGACGCGGACCCGCCGGCCCGCGTGCGCCGCCCGCTCCTGCGCGATGATCGCCTCGATCCGGTCGGCGGTCCGCGCGACCTGGCCGGTCTCGTTCACGACCACGTGGTCGTAGTCGTCCTGGCGCGCGAGCTCGACGGCGGCGTCGCGCTGGCGGACCTCGAGCTCGTCGGCCGTCTCGGTCGCCCGAGCGCGCAGCCGCTCGAACAGGGTCTCCAGTGAGGGCGGGATGATGAAGATCAGCAGCGCCTCGGTGACCTGTTCCTTCACGACCTGGGCACCCTGGACGTCGATCTTGAGGATCACGTCCTTGCCCGACTGGAGCGCCTCCCGGACCTGATCCCGGGGGGAGCCGTAGTAGTTGCCGTGGACCTCGGCCGTTTCGAGGAACCCGCGTGCGCGCCACATCTCCACGAACCGGGCCCGGTCGACGAAGTGATAGTCGATGCCGTCGACCTCGCCCTCGCGTGGGGCGCGGGTCGTCACGGTCACCACGTAGTGGCGCTCTCCCTCCCGGCCCTCTTCCGCCTCGCGTCGGCGCAACTCGTCGATGATCGTGTCCTTGCCCACGCCAGACGGCCCCGAGATGATGACGAGCATCGCCCCGGGGGCGCCCTCGATGACGAAATCCGGCCGCCCCGGATCGTCCGAGATGTGGACCGGCTCGAGGACCGGGGGCTCGGGCTCGCGTGCTCCCCGACCCGTCATCGACCCGTCTCCTGCCTGCGCAGCCCGACCAGGACCGCCTCGAGCTCATCGGGGAGCGGGGCGGTCGCGCGGATGAGATGGCCATCACCCGGCGCGGCCAGCTCCAGCCGCCAGGCGTGGAGGAACAGCCGCCCGAGACCGTCCGGGCCGCGTCGTGACGTCCCCGTGCCGTAGACCGGATCGCCCGCGACCGGGTGCCCGATGCCGTCGAGATGGACCCGGATCTGGTGCGTGCGCCCGGTGACCAGGTCGAGCTCGAGCAACGTCCACCGACCGAACCGCTCGCGGACACGGTAGCCCGTCGTCGACGGGCGTCCGTCGGGGACGACGGCCATGCGCGTCCGATGCTTCGGGTCGCGCCCGATCGGGGCCTCGATGCGGCCGACCGCCGCCGCGACGCTGCCGGCGACCAGCGCGAGGTACGTCTTGCGCACCCGTCGCGCCTTCAGCTGGGCCATCAGCGACCGCTGGGCCGCATCGTGCTTGGCGACCATGAGCAGCCCGCTCGTGTCGCGGTCGAGGCGGTGCACGATGCCCGGCCGTGCCACCCCGGCGATGCCTCCGTACTCGGCGCCACCGGCCCGCGCCAGCAGCGCGTTGACCAGCGTGTCGCCGTCGTGGTGCCCTGGCGAGGGGTGGACCACCAGACCAGCCGGCTTGTCGACGATCAGCAGGTCGTCGTCCTCGTAGACGATGCGGAGCGGGATGTCGGGCGCCGGCGCGAGATCGAGTTCGGTCGGCTTCGGGACGTCGAGGCGGACCTCGCTCCCGGCAGCGACCGGGGCGTTCGCCCGGACCGGCACGCCGTCGACCGTCAGGCGACCGTCCGAGATGAGCTTCTGGACATGGCTCCGGGAGAGACCCGTGGCGTCGGCCACGAAGCGGTCGATGCGACCGGCGGTCCCGTCCGGCACGCGGACGGTCCGGATGCCCGGCGCGACCGGAGCCTCAGCCACGCGCCGCCTCGGTGTCGGGCCGGTCCCCGCTGAACCGGCCGGGCAGGAAGGCGCTCAGGAGCAGCAGCAGGATCGCGGCGGTGATCGAGGAATCCGCGACGTTGAACGTGTAGAAGCGAAGGTCACCGATCCCGACGTCGACGAAGTCGACCACGTAGCCGATCCGGAAGCGGTCGGTCATGTTGCCGAGTGCGCCGCCGAGCAGGAACCCCAGCGCGACCGACAGCAGCGTGTTGCGGCCGGAGCTGTGATGGAACCAGATGATCGCGCCGATCACGCCGACCGAGATGACGCCGAACAAGGTGGCCTGGTCCCGGAAGAGCCCGAAGAGCGCACCACTGTTCTGCGAGTGCACGAGGCGGACGTAGTCGCCGATGACCTCGACCCGCTGGCCCGGCGCCAGGAACGACGTCAGCCACGCCTTCGTGAGCTGGTCGGCGACGAGGACCGTCGCGGCAAGGCCCAGGAAGATCGGCCAGCGGGCGCGCGAGCGACGTGCGCCGCCCGCCGCCGGCGCGGTCATGGTCCTCAACCGAGTCTCCGCAACGCGAGGGTGGCCTGGCCAGCAGCCAGGTCGACGGTCCCCCGCTTGGCGTCGGCCGGAACGCCGGCGTCACGGAGCTCGGCGAGCGTATCGGCCGCGACCTGCGGCAGGTGGGCCGCGACGGCCGGCGGCACGTCGTCGACCCAGAGCTCGATCCGGTCGTCCAGTTCGAGCCCGGCCTCGCGGCGCAGGTCCTGCACGGCGCGTGCCAGCTCGCGCGCGTCGCCCTCGGCTCGCAGCTCGTCGGTCAGCTCCGTGTCCAGCACCATCACGAGCCCATCATCCTCCGCCACGGCGGTTCCCGGGCGGGGCGTGGCCTGGATCTCCACCTCGTCGGCCGCGAGCCGCTCCCCGGCGATCGTGACGGACCCGTCGTCGTGGAACGAGACCGCGCCGTCCCGGGCGGCGGCCATGACGCCTGGGATGGCCGGTCCGAGCCGCTTGCCGACCTTCGGCAGCAGCACCTTGACCCGGCGCTCGACGAGCTCGGACCCGTCCGCGATCGGCTCGACGTCCTTGACGTTGATCTCCTCGGCGATGATGTCGAGCAGCTCGGACGGGAGCGCTCCGTCGCCGCCCGGCACCGCGACCCATGCCTTGGCCAGCGGTTGGCGTGTCTTGAGGCGGTTGGCGGAACGCAGGGTCCGGGCCAGCTCGACGGCGGACCGGGCGATGGCCATCGACCGTTCGAGCGACTCCTCGCGGTGGGTTGCGACCTCGGCGGCCGGCCACCGGGTGAGGTGGACGCTGTCGGGGCGTGAGGGCTGCACCGCGACCACCAGGTTCTGGTACATGGTCTCCGACACGAATGGGAGGATCGGAGCGAGGGTCCGGGTCAGCGCCACGAGGGCCGTGTGCAGCGTGCTGAAGGCCGCGTCCCGGTCCGCCGGATCGGCGCCCGGCCGCATGCGGTCGCGGGAGCGGCGCAGGAACCACGTCGAGAGGTCGTCGATGAACGTGCCCAGGGCCTTGCTCGCCCCGGCGGCATCGACCTCGTCGAGCCGGCGACCGACCTCCGTCGCCAGCCAGGCGGCGCGCGACAGGATCCAGCGATCGAGCAGCGAACGCTCGGGTCCACCATCGCCGGCCTCCGTCGGGGCCTCGGGGGGCGTCCAGCCGGCCAGTCGCGCATACGTCACGAAGAACGCGTAGACGTTCCACAGGACCAGCAGCTCGCGGCGCGCCTCGTCGGCTGCGTGCCAGCCGAAGAGGATGTTCTCCTCCGGACGAGCCTTGGCGAACATCCAGCGCATGACGTCGACGCCCATCCGCTCCGCGGCCTCGTCGAAGTCGATCGCGTTGCCCCAGCTCTTGTGCATCTGGCGGCCGTCCTCGCCGAAGACGAGGGCGTAGCCGAAGATCGTCTTGAACGGCTCCTGGCGCACGAGCACGGTCGACATCGCCAGCATCGAGTAGAACCAGTTGCGGAACTGGCCCGGGAAACTCTCCGTGATGAAGTCGGCCGGGAACCATTCGGCCCAGTACTCCGGATCCTCCCGGTGATGGAGCGTGGAGAACGGCACGATGCCGGCGTCGAGCCACGGGTTGCCGACGTCCTTGATGCGCTCGACGGGCGCGCCGCACTGCGGACACGCGATCTTGACCTCGTCGACCCACGGTCGATGCGGGGTATGGCCCTCGAACCGATCCCAACCCTCGACCGCGCGCTCCTTGAGCTCCTCGCGACCGCCGATGACCTCGATCGTCCCGCATGCCGCGCAGTCGTAGATCGGCAGCGCCAGCCCCCAGTAGCGCTTCTTGCTGATCATCCAGTCGTGCATGTTCCGGAGCCAGTCGAGCTCGCGCTCGTAGCCGAAGTCCGGGATCCACCGGATGCGGTCGACGACCTCCATGATCTGGTAGCGCAGGCTTGCGTCGACCTGCTCCTTCGACAGCGTCTCGCGCGGCTGGTCGTAGATCGGGCCCATGCTGATGAACCACTCGTCAACGAGGCGGAACACGAGCGGCGTCCCGCAGCGCCAGCAGTGCGGGTAGCGGTGCCGGTACGGCTCGAGCCGGACGAACCGATGCTCGCGCTTCAGATGGTCGAGGATCGGCTCGACCGAGTCCCGGACGTCACGACCCGAGAGCGAGCCGAAGCCCTCGACGAAGATCCCCGACTCGTCGAGCGGCGCGACCATGGGCAGCCCCAGGGCCTTGCCGAGCGCGAAGTCCTCGGCGCCGCAGCCCGGCGCGACGTGGACGATTCCGGTGCCTTCCTCCTCCCCGACCTGGTCCCATGCCACGACCCGGTGCTCGTACGGGCGCCCGTCGGACCCGCTTTCGGCGAAGGCCTCGCGGACCGCCGGCAGGTCGTCGTACGGGCCGTCGTAGCGCCACCCGACCAGGTCGGCTCC
>DATBMM010000161.1:0-13477 GCA_036554825.1 Candidatus Limnocylindrales bacterium | reverse complement strand
CTCCTTCTGGATCAGTGGCACCTCTTCGTACGGCATCTCCACGCCGAGATCGCCGCGCGCGACCATCACGGCATCAACGACGTCGAGGATGGCGTCAAACGACTCGACCGCCGGACGGGTCTCGATCTTGGCGACGATGTGCGGCCCGTCTGGCCCGAGCAGGGCCCGAAGAGCCAAGATGTCCTCAGGCCCCCGGACGAACGACTGTCCGACGAAATCTGCACCGAGCTCGATCGCCACTGGCAGATCGGCGCGGTCTTTCGGCGTGAGGGCGGGCGATGAGAGCCGGTCGGCAGGGATGGCCACGCCGGCTCGAGAACGAACCGTTCCGCCCCGCACGACCTCTGTCTCGACGTCCTCGGCGACGCGCAGCACACGAAGCTCTGCGGCCCCGTCCGCGAGGAGGACCCGATCTCCCATCCGGACGTCGGTGGCGAGGCCTGCGTATGAAACGTGGGCTCCGGCCGCATTGCCAGGTGGTTCGTCCTTTCGGTAGGAACGAAGGGCGAACGGGCGACCGGCCTCGAGCTCGATGGATCCCCCGGCGAGGTCGCCCAGCCGGATCTTGGGACCGGCAAGATCGACCAGGATCCCAACCGGTCGACCGCTCGCCAGCTCTGCGGCGCGGACGGCATAAGCGGCCGATCGTCGCGACGCCGGTGTGCCGTGCGAGAAGTTGATTCGCGCGACGTCCATCCCGGCGACTACCAACTCGTCCAGCCGATGCTCAGTCGCTGGCCCGATCGTGCATACGAGCTTGGTCCTTCGGTTGGCCGCAGAACTCGCGTCGCGAATCACGAAGCGACTCTAGCGACCCGAGCGGGAAGATCGACCGGTGATCCGCCCTCCAACTGGAGCAGCTGTAGCTGTTGGCACTGCCAAGGCGCCGATATTCATCCGGCATTCATGGGTGTTGGTCGGCATGTTTACGGCCCGGGCCCAGGGTCAGAGCAGGCGTCTTGAGCGTTGGAGGCCCTGGTCTCCAGCTCCTGGCGCAGCAACATGAACGCATGCGGGCCTGTTCGGCCCGCCAGGAGGAAGACAACCGATGACCCGCTGGGCGATCGATCCAACCCACTCAGAGGTGGGCTTCAGGGTCAAACACATGATGATCGCTACCGTCCATGGTCGATTCCGCGACGTCGTCGGGACGATCGACATCGACGAGGACGTTCTCTCGCGCTCCTCGGTCGAAGCGCGGGTCAGTGTCGCGAGCATTGACACCGGTGTCGACCAGCGCGACGACCACCTGCGGTCGGCCGACTTCTTCGACGCGGCGACCTATCCCGAGATCGCATTCCAGAGCACGAAGATCGAACGGGCCGGCGCCGGAATCAGGGTCCACGGCGACCTGACGATTCGCGACACGACTCGCCCGGTCGTGCTCGAGACCGAGGGTCTCGGTGTCGTGGCCGGCCTGGACGGCGTTCGCCGCGCGGCCTTCTCGGCCAGGACAAAGATCAACCGCGGGGATTGGGGTCTCACTTGGAACGTCGCGCTCGAGGCCGGCGGCTGGCTCGTTGGCGACGAGATCGCGATCGATCTTGACATCGCCGCGGTCGAAGTCCTTGAGGTCGGCCGGCTCCGCGAGTCAAGCCGGCCGGCGGCGTAAGCCGGGCTCGGTGACAACCTGACCGCGTAGCACCATGGACATCCGCGGCGCCGTCGATCTCGTCGGAATCGCGATCGATGCAATCGGCGTTGGAGTCATCGTCGTGGCCATCGGTGTCGCCGGCCTGGCGTTCGCCCGCGGGCTGTCCAGACACGAACCGATCGGTAGCGCATATCGTCAGCTCCGCCAGTCGATCGGTCGCGGCGTTCTCCTTGGGCTGGAGCTGCTGGTCGCCGGTGACATCATTCGCACCGTTGCCATCGCACCTACGTTCACGAGCGTCGGCTTGTTGGCGATGATCGTCGTGATCCGGACCTTCCTGAGCTTCTCACTCGAGGTCGAGTTGACAGGCCGTTGGCCCTGGCAGTCAACGTCCGAGTTTCCAGCGGGCGGCGGGGAAGTCGAGACAAGCGAAGAGACACTGCGCGTCGTTGGGTGACTGACGCCGCGAGCCGACAGGTGGCCGGTGAAGCGGGCAAAGACGTCGCGCCGGGCCGGCACCGACGCCGCAGCCGCGTCATGAGTCGGGCGGGCGCGCTACGGGTAAAGCCCGCGTAGCCTCGTGGCCTCAGCCACGCGTTCGACTGCGATCGCCTGCGCCGCGAGTCGCGGTTCGATCTCGTCGGCTCCAGCGCGAGCCCAGACAGCGTCGGCGGCGGCCAGGATCTGGCGGCGCAGTCGTGCGTTGATCTCGTCGAGTGTCCACGCGAGCGCCGCTCGGTTCTGGGCCCATTCGAAATAGCTCACGATCACGCCGCCGGCATTGCACAGGATGTCCGGGAGGACGATGACGCCGTTCCGCCGCAAGATCGGGTCTGCGTCGGGTGTAACTGGGCCGTTGGCCGCTTCGGCCAGGATGCGCGCCCGCACCGTCCCGGCGTTCGCGGCCGTGATCTGGCCTTCCAGCGCGGCCAGGACGAGGACGTCGACTTCGAGGGCGAACAGCTCATCGTTGGCGATCGGCCGCGTCCCAGGCGCGCCGGCGATGGTGCCGTGTTCGCCGAGGTACTGGCGCAGGAACGGCACGTCGAGGCCGTCGCTGGCGAACGCCCCGCCGTGGACGTCGGTGATCGCGACGACCCGGGCGCCAGCCTCGTGCAGCAGACGAGCAGTCGCCTCGCCGACGTTGCCGAACCCCTGGACGGCGACGCGGGCGCCCTCGAGCGCAAACCCTCCTCGGCGGGCCGCGTCCTCGATGGTGTAGACGGCGCCCTGGCCCGTCGCGTCCGAGCGGCCTACTGAGCCGCCGATTGCGATCGGCTTGCCGGTGACGACGCCCGGAACGGAGTGGCCGCGGTGCATTGAGACGGTATCCATGATCCAGGCCATCGTCTGGGCGTTCGTGCCGACATCGGGCGCGGGGATGTCCGAGTCGGGACCGATGATCCCCTCGAGCTCGGTCGCAAACCGTCGGGTCAGCGCCTCGAGCTCCTTCGGACTCATCGTGCTTGGATCGCAGGTCACGCCGCCTTTCGCGCCGCCGAACGGGACGTCGACTAGGGCGGACTTCCAGGTCATCCACATCGCGAGGGCACGGACGTCGTCGAGGTCCGTCCTAGGGTGGAATCGCAATCCACCCTTGGCGGGCCCCCGTGCAAGGTTGTGCTGGACGCGATAACCCTGAAAGACCTCGACCGAGCCGTCATCACGCTTCACGGGGAAGTGGACCGTGTACTCGCGTTGCGGGACGCGGAGCACGGCGCGGAGGCCAGGGTCGAGCGCGATGTGATCGGCAGCGGCGTCGAATTGGCTGAGCGCAGCTGCCAGCGCGCCGGCTCCGGCGGACGGCGTGGCCGTCGTCTTGATCTCGAGCATCGAACGTCTCCAGGCCGTGTCCTTGGCGGGTGATGCCACCAGCCTCGCGGTCGCGGACGAATGAAACCGTGGATGTACATGAACAGAACGTGAACGATCGGCTTCCATCGGGCCGCGTTCACGCTTTCTTCATCCGCATTCCCCGGGGCCTTTAGCCACCGTCGGTAGCTTCAGTGAACACGTTCGTAGGGCGGCCACGCGTCGCTGACGCGAAGCCGACTCATGGCGAGGTTCCCTGATGCGCCGATTGAGCACCGAATACCCCTTTACCTGCGTTACCTGCGAAATCGAGATCGTCGGGAACGCCGTCTTTCACGTCGGTCTTCCGTTCTGCTGTTCAGGCTGCGTCGCGGGAGGACCGTGCAACTGTTCGTACGACGAGGAGGTCACTCACCATGAACGAGCCGGCGATCCGACAGCCCTCAGCCAACCAACGCTGGCCGATGACCGGGGACGCCTGGCTCACGCTCGTCGATGAGCTCGGCCAGCTCCGAGTCGACGTCGCCTCGCTCGCCGGAGCTGGTGCGCCAGTCGACGGCGTCATTCATCTTCCGGCCTTCAAGGCCGCACGCCGTTTGGACGTGCTCTCCGCGGTGCTCGACGCTTCTGAGAAGGTCCATGAGCCGGATCGCGCGGTCATCGGGCGTCGAGTGACGCTCCTCGAGGAGGAAGGCGACTCGTTGACCTTTACTTTGGTCTTCCCCGGCGACGGCGACCCGATCCAAGGCTGGATCTCGGCGGACTCACCGCTTGGAACCGCCGTTCTCGGTGCCGGGCCCGGTGATGTGGTTCAGGTCATGGCGCCTGCCGGGAGTCGGACCGTTACCGTGCTTTCCGTCGAGTAGCCGACGTATGCTCCGGTACATGACAACGACGGTCGCCGGAAGCTCGCCGCTGGCTGTCGCCGCGCTCGTGTTCATTGAACACGGGGTCACAGCCGCTGACCTCGAAGGCCGGTTTGCGGAGGCAGGCGCCGATCTGCGCCCGAACGTCGTCGCCGATCTGCTGGGCGAACTCGAGTCGCTCGGCCTGGTGCGGATCGGACGCGCAGAGCCGGTACGCGAATACGTCCTCACGAGCCTGGGACGACAGCTGGTCGATCGAGGCTATTGGAGCGACGCGTCTTCGTTGAAGGATCTCGAACGCCTTCGCACGGATCTGCTATCGATCATCGCCCACGAGCTCCGCACGCCGATCACCGTGATGCGCACCATGACGGGCTTGCTACTCGACCCGGCGTCTGACCCGACAGCCGAGCAGCGACGCACGATGCTCGAGACGATGCAGAGGAACGCCGAGCGGATGCAGCACCTGATCGGCGAGATTCTTGATCTCGCCCGCTACCGGGCGGGGACGATCGGGCTCCAACTTCGCCAGTTCGACGCGTCGGAACTCGCGGAGGCTGTCGTCGCGACGATCCGCCCACTGGCTGAGCAACGCAGCCAAACGATCGAGCTGCGCGTCCCTCCGCACGCGGGCCCGAGGGTTTTCGGCGACCGGCCGCGCCTCGAACGTGCCCTTCTGAATCTCGTCTCGAACGCTCAACACTACGCCCCGGACGAAGGGCGCATCACGGTGGAGGTTGAACGCACGACAGACGACATGATCTGCTGGGCGGTGACCGACGACGGGCCGGGTATCTCGGCCGATGACCAGGTTCACCTGTTCGAGCGGTTCTTCGTCGGGCACAGTCGGCGGAGCGAGGCCGGCGAGGGCTTCGGCCTTGGCCTGCCACGGGCGATCGCCATCGCCCAAGCGCACGGAGGGACGATCGAGGTCGTGAGCAGCCCGGGCCACGGGAGTACGTTCACGCTGATCGTCCCATCGGGCGGACCGCCCGAGGAGGTCTAGTGCGGATCCTCGTCGTCGATGATGAGCCGGACGTCGTGGAGTCCGTCCGTCTGGGGTTCACTCTGCAATGGCGGGAGATGGATGTCCTCGGTGCCAGCGATGGCGAGACCGCCCTCGATGTGGTCGAGAGTGAGCACCCGGACATCGTGCTCCTGGACGTGGGTCTCCCGGACATCACCGGGTTCGAGGTCCTCAGGCAGATCCGCGCGTTCTCCGACGTCCCGGTGGTCATGCTCACGGCGCGAGATGACGCCATGGACAAGGTCAAGGGCCTCGAGCTAGGGGCTGACGACTACGTCACGAAGCCATTCAACCACCTCGAACTGATGGCTCGGGTCAAAGCGGTCCTGCGGCGCCTGGAGATGCCTGCCCCGACAAGCCGGGCGCCGTCCTTCCAGTCCGGCGATCTCGAAGTGGACTTCGCGAAGCAGGAAGCCCGGCTCCGTGGCGACAGGTTGGACTTGACCCCCACCGAGTACAAACTTCTCTATCACCTGGTGCGGAACGCGGGCCACATCCTCGAGCACAGCACGCTCCTGGCGAAGGTCTGGGGTCGCGAATATGTCGACGAGGTCGACTACATCCGGGTCTACATCCGGAGGCTGCGGGATAAGCTCGGGGACTCCTCCGACTCGCCGCGATACATCCAGACGGAGCGCGGCCTCGGGTACCGCTTCATCTCCCCCTCCTAGCAGGACACCAGCCGCCGCGCGCCTGCACGAGCGCGCGTTTTCACGGGCCGTTCATATCCATTGGGGCCGTCCTTCTTCTGCGAGTCCTACGGTCTGAACAAGTGCGGTGCCTGACAAGATGGCCGTCCTGGCACTCCCTCGCATCGCCGTGTGATCCGAAGGGAAGGTCGTGTCATGACAGAATCGCCCAAGCAGTTCCGTGAGTGGGATCGACGCCAATGGGCGGGGAACAATTCTGACGAAGCCTCTTACCTCCAAGCGACGAGCGATGTTCAGACGGAACCTGCCGGCGAGACCCCCCGGTGGAGCAAGACCCAGTGGGTCGGCGAGGATGCGAGCGGCAACCGGCCCGCGCGGCAGACGCCCGACGAGATGCCCGAGGGCGAGCCCGGCCTGAGTGGGTCCCGTCACAACCCGGGTGTCCAACATTGGGCTCGTGTCGAGCGGACCAAGGACAGCCGAGGCAACTGAAGCCTTCGGTCCAGGTCGCGCCGGCCAACTACGACCCGCGCCGGAGAGCGGAGTAAGCCCATGACGTCTCCACAGATACGAGCCGAACTCATCCCATGGAACGACTCGCGGTTCGTGCGCGAGTTCGATCGTGCACGCGATCAAGCTTTCATGGAGGGCCTGACGATCTACGGACCGAAGGCCGCCGCTAGAGTCGAAGGGCTCCTGCGCGCCCGAGGTTATCCGCGGGTCACCGTCGACGTCGATCGCACCGTCGAAGAGGCGCTCGAGCACGCCGCGCGGTGGACGGTAAGGCGTGACGGTCAGGAGGCCGCTGGCTCGCAGAAGCAGTAGGTTGGAAGCCGCCTCGCCGCACTGAGCGCCGAGGTCGAAACGTGCTGCACCTCCGGGATCCCTAGCCCCAGCCTTCTCGTGTCGGCGCGAGTCGCCGCTCGAGCTCATCGGCGATCACGCGGGCCTGGTTGTGCTCGCGATCGCGCGCGCCGTATACCAGCGTGACTGGCCCCGTGCGCGCCTCGGCGGCGAGCGCGTCGAGCGCCCGCGCCCGGGCGGGTTCCGCCAGTTCCTTGTGGTACCGCTCCTGGAACTCCGACCAGCGCGCCGGGTCGTGGCCGAACCATTTGCGGAGTTGGGTGCTCGGCCCGAGGTCTCGTGCCCAGGCGGCGAGACGCAGTTCCTCCTTCGATCGTCCGCGCGGCCAGACCCGGTCGACCAGGACGCGGTAGCCGTCGTCCAGCGTGGGTTCGTCGTAGGCTCGTTGTAGCCGGATGTTCGATGTTGTCATCAGGCGAAACCAAAGTCATGCCGGGCTCTTGCCCGGTCGAGATGACGCGCAACATCGGGTGGCACACCCACGAGCAGCGAATCGAGTGCCTGGACGAGCGCTTCCAAAGCTGAGTCACAAACGCTTGCGACGGCGGCTTCGGTGGTTGTCGCCACCCATCCCGCGCACGCACTTGGGAACTCGTCCGACTCGTTTGGTCCCAGCAGGTCATTCGCGATCGATCGCAGCTCAGCCTCGAGGCGGCTCCGCGCTTGGACGCGCGTGATCCGACTGGGCGGGAGCCGTCGATCCAACCTGCGGGAATCGAAGTCGGTCGCCGGCTGCTCAGCGGCATCGATGAACGGTCGGCCGCTCGCTCGACGAAATGTGACGCCCTCGTCGGCGCCCACCGGCGAGGTGGCGGCAACACGTGGTCTGGTCATACCTTTGCCGGCCTCTCCGGGAACTGCGTGCGACGACGTCCCCGAGGCCGGACTACCCCTCGGTACTGGTACACGAGCAGGAGCACGACTGTCAGCAGTGCGGTCACGAGCGCCGATCCGATTGCGATCGGGGTGCCGAGTCCGGCTTGCAGCGCGATGATCCCGACAAGGATGCCGGCGATCACGCCGTCGACGACTGCGAGCATGCCGGGGGTGGTCACGAGTTCGTGAGCGAAGCTGCCCGGACCTGGGGTGGCCCCGAACGTGGCCATGATCGCGCTCTCGTCGTCGCCGGCTCCAGAGACGAAGTAGGGGCGCAACTCCGGGGCAGCTCGGAGGTAGGCGTGGCGCAGGAGATTCATGCCGACGACCCAGCCGACGTCCTCACGGTTGATCGCGACGAGCCTCATGAAGGTCGCGACCCCCACAAAGAGGACGACCGGCAGGACGAGGAGCGCGAAGCTCACGAACCCCTCGTCAAAATCCGTGGCCTGGGCCACGAGAGCTAGCGCGACGACGGCTCCCGAGAGCACAGAGAGGAACATCGTGGCACGGCTGAAGGCCTCGCTCCAACTCAATGACCGAGTGGACAGCAGGCTCCAATGCTCGGTCGTGAGGATCTGGAGTCGCAGGGCGGGCGGCAGGCTACTCCCGCCTCCGTCCGCCAACACGTTCGCCGAGTCCAGCGGCGGATTATCCGCGACTCGCACGCTCGTCATAAACCTCTCCCTGGAACTGTTCTTGGCCGAGGCGGTCACGACTCGGTGAGCAGCTCCTCACCCTCGACCTGCACCGCCCGTGATCGGACGGGTCGCTGGGCCGGTCCGCGAAGAACAGCGCCCGACGTCACATCGAACTGGCTGCCGTGGCAGGCACAGGTGACGGTAGTTCCATCGAGCTCGCCGTTCGCGAGCGAGCAGCCCATGTGAGTGCATGTGTCGTCGAATGCGTACAGGTGACCACCCGCGTTCGACACGTTGACCTTTGTCCCCGCGACTTCGAACACTCGCATCTCACCATCAGCGACGTCCGTCGCCTTGCCGATCCGTACCAACATGTCTCGACCTCCGATCTGCGTGGCGCGCCCGACACTACGGGAGCCGCCTCTCGTCAATGAACGTTGCGACGTTGCGACTCCGCCGCCGGAGTCGTCGTTGCGAATGGCCTCCGCGGCCCTGGCGCCGGGCCGGGCCATTGCCGTCGTGCCGATGTCCGTCATTCCGAGCCTTCTTCGACCAGGACGCTGCCCTGCATGTCGTTCGGATGCAGCGAACAGTCGTAGCGGAACAGACCCGTCGATGTGAAGGCGTGGGTGACACTCTCGCCGGGCTTCATCATCTGGACCTCTCCGCCGTCCAAAAGGCGCACGGAGTGGGTGAAGTTGTCGTTGTTCGTCCACGTAACAGTCGTTCCCACTGGGACAGTGATGTCCTCGGGTGCGAACTTGTACGACCTGGGCAGGTCAACCTGGCTCGTGGCCACCGGGGCGGTGGATTCGGCCGCCTGACATGCCCCTGTGAGCAATACGGCGATGAGGATTGCGAGTGCCGGGCGGAGGGGAAACCCGGCACTCGCGCGGAGGGAAGGCATCGTGGTCAGCGCCCGGCCGGAGCGTCGGCGGTAACGCGTCGCGCCGCCCAAGCGAAGATGAGGATGAACGCCAGCAGATCGAGGACTTCGCTGACCGTGTGAGCGAACAAGAAGACCGTCCAATCGAGGTGGTAGGTCATGTAGCTGAGCTCCGCCAGCGCGAACAGGCTGAAGCCCCACCCGAGCAGGGTTGCTCCGGCGCCGAACGATCGCCAGGCGAAGTACGCACCAATGAGAAACGCCGTCGCGTGGATGGCCAGAAAGCCCAGAGCTGGGATCTGGTTGATGAAGTCACCGAATGGCATCGGGGTGCCTCCCTTGCGTTGCGGTTTCGCCACGACGGCGACCAGGTCGGACGCCGTCGACGACGACGCCGATGAGCACAAGCGCCATGCCCACGAAGACCACCAGGTGCGCAGAAAGCTGCGGGCCGGTCGTGCCTCCGTGGTCGTGATCGAGAGCCGGATCCAGATGGGCGATCAGATCCGCCGCTAATCCGAGGACCATCACCGCCAAGCCAATCTGAGACCCGATCGGGAGTCGCTGGGCGGTCCGGACTGCGCCCCGGATGGCGACGACAGCTGGCATTGGTTCTCCGTCTCTGTACGCCATGGATTGGCATGGCTCAGGTGACGGACGGTAGGGACGGGGTCTGTACCACTCCGGAAATCGGAATGAACAGCGTGTGAAATTCCGCGACGCGGACTGTCGGCTCCCGCGGCGCGGTGGCGCCACGGCACCCTTGGAGCAGCCCCATCGCGCGGAGATGGCCGCGCGAGGGCGTCAATCTCGGCGGCAGCCCGCGGCCGTCCTCTGACGCGTTGAAGCCGGCGTTGTTGGGGAGTGCGGTGGCATGCGCGCTCCCTCGCCCGCCGAGCCAATGGATCTGGCACCCCCGGCATTCACCGGACGTTCATGTCAATTCGGCCGGTCCTTCAAGTCCTGCGCCCATCTTCGCAACCACCTAGCGGTCAACGGGGCCCAGCTAGCGACCCAAGCGCGTTGACCGGAGCAGGCATCGGAAGGACCGACGATGAAGATCTTCCTGGATACCGCCGGGATCGACGAGATCCGCACCGCCGCGCGCTGGGGCGTGCTGGACGGTGTCACGACCAATCCCTCCCTCTTCGCCAAGGTGGGCGGCAGTTACGACGACGTCCTCCGGGAGATCTGTCAGATCACGCCCGGGCCGGTCAGCGCAGAAGTCGTCGCTGACGACGTCGAAGGCATGCTTCGGGAGGGCCGCCACTTCGCGAAGCTCGCTCCGAACATCTTCGTCAAGGTCCCGATCAGCGAGGACGGCCTGGAGGCCATAGCCCGTCTCGCCGACGAGGGGATCAAGACCAACTGCACGCTGATCTTCAGCGCCAACCAGGGCCTCCTGGCCGCCAAGGCCGGCGCTTCGCTGCTGTCGCCATTCGTGGGGCGCCTCGACGACATCAACCAGGACGGCATGGAGGTCGTCCGCGAGCTCGTCGCCATGGTCGAGACGTATGACCTTGCCACCGAGGTGCTCGCCGCATCGATCCGCAGTCCGCGTCACATGACCGAGGCCGCATTGGCCGGGGCTCACATCGCGACGGTGCCGCTCAAGGTGCTGACGCAGATGATCCACCACCCGCTCACCGACAAAGGCATCGTCCAGTTCCGGAGGGACTGGGAAGCGGCTCAGGCCGGCCCTTCAGGCGCCACGCCTGTCGCGGAGGCCTCCCATGTCTAGGGTGCCTCGGGCCACAGCCGTCGTTGCGCCCAGGCCAGGGCTGTCGGCGCTCCTGTCCATCAAGGCCATTCGCATCGGGGCGAGTGCGCGCGATTGGCGCGGCGCCGTGCGCCTCGCCGGTGACGCCCTGGTGGCGAGCGGTGCGACCGCCCCGGCCTATACCGACGAGATGATCGCGACCGTCGAGGAACTTGGGCCGTACATCGTCATTGCCCCAGGCATTGCGCTCGCCCACTCGCGTCCGTCGGAGGCCGTGCATCGCGCCGGGATCAGCCTCGTTGTCCTCAACAAACCAGTGAACTTCGGCCATCGCCAGAACGACCCGGTCCGTCTCGTCGTGGGCCTCGCGGCCCCGGACGAGGAAGGGCACGTCACTGCGCTTGGAACCCTCGCCGAGTTCCTCGCCGACGACGGCCGCCGCGACGAGTTGCTTCGGTCAACCGGTCCTGACGACCTCTTGCGGCTCGTTGAGGCCTTCGAGGGTGATCAGGCCAGCCAGATGCGCCGATCAACGTCCGACGGAAAGGACTTGGTGGATCCCAAATGAAGATCCTCGCCGTTTGCGGCATGGGGCTGGGCACCAGCCTGATCCTCCGCATGAATGCCGAGAAGGCCCTGAAGCAGCTCGGGGTCGAGGCCGATGTCGAGGTCTCTGACATGGGCTCGGCCCGGGCCCTCGCAGCCACTGCCGATCTCGTCCTCACCTCAGAAGAACTCGCCGAGCAGCTCGGGCCCGTGAAGCCCAGGGTCGTGACGATCTCCAACTTCATCGATCCGAACGAGGTGGTCACGAAGCTCAAGGCGGCCATCGGGTAAGTCGCGCCGGACGTCATCCGGCATGTCACCAGGGCTGGCCGCGCCCGATGCGGCCTCAACAGAAAGTGGTGTGTCGTGGAACAACTAGGTTACGGAGTCGACTGGATCGCGAAGGACATCTTCGGGGTTCCGGCTTATCTCGTCGGGTTGATGACCCTGAGTGCCCTCGTCGCTTCTCGAAAGGGCGCAGGCGACGTTGCTGGCGGGGCTCTCAAGGCAACCCTCGGCTTCATCATCCTGGGCATCGGTGCCGGCGCCGTGATCGGAGCCCTGCTCCCTCTCGGCGCGCTCATCACCGGCTCGTTCGGCGTCGCGGGCGTCGTCCCGACGAACGAAGCCATCACCGCCATCGTCAACGACATCCCGGACGTCGCTCAAAACATCGCCTTCGCGATGTTCATCGGTGTCATCGGGTCGCTCGTCATCGCGCGGCTGACGCCGCTCCGATACGTCTTCCTGACGGGCCACCACATGCTGTTCATGGCGACGGTTTTGACGGTCGTCCTGTACAACGCCAACGTCGATCCGATCGTCCAGATCGTGGTCGCGGCCTTCGCGCTGGCCACGATGATGGTCATCATGCCGGCGTTCACGATGCCGTGGATGAAGAAGGTCACGGGCAACGAGCCGGTCGCCATGGGTCACTTCGGGTCGCTCGGCTACATCGCAGCCGGCGTGACGGGTCAGATCGTCGGCCGCGGCAGCAAGAGCACCGAAGACATGCAGTTCCCGCAGGGGCTCCGCTTCCTGCGCGACCCGATGGTCGGCACGGCGGTGGCGATGATCTTCATCTACCTGGGCCTTGCGACCATCTTTGCCCTGCGAGTCGGTGAGGCCGCCGCATTTCAGGCGGTCACGGACGCGGGCTTCGTGGGCGCGACCGGCGCTGCGGGCGGGTTCCTGGGCTTCCTGAGCACGATGTTCAACCAGGCGCTTCTGTTCGGTGGAGGTGTCGCTGTCATCCTGCTTGGTGTCCGGACGATCCTCGGTGAGATCGTTCCCGCGTTCGCGGGCATCGCCGAACGCGTGATCCCGGGCGCGGTGCCCGCTCTGGACTGCCCGATCGCCTTCCCGTTTGCGCCCAATGCCGTGCTGATCGGGTTCCTGGCCAGCGTCGTCGGTGGCATGGTCGGGTTCGGCATCCTGTGGGCTGGGCTCGGCGCAGCCCTCGTCGTCCCGCTGATCCTGCCCGGCATGATCCCGCACTTCTTCACCGGCGGCACCGCCGGCGTGTTCGGCAATGCGACGGGTGGACGGCGCGGCGCCGTGGCCGGTGGCTTCGTAAACGGGCTGATCATCACCCTGTTCGCGGCCTTCCTCATCCCGGTCATGGGTGCGATCGGCTTCCAGGGCACGACCTTCGGTGACGCCGACTTCCAGTGGTTCGGCTTCATCGTCGGCAACATCGCCCGGATCGAAGGCAACGTCGCCGCCCTCGGCATCGTGGTCCTGTGCATCGGTCTGCTCGTGATCGCGAGCGTGTTCCAGAAGCGCTACGTGCTAACGGGCTGGGTGCCGGGCGGGAGCCCCGAATCCGCCTCGTCGACCGGTGCCAAGCAGGAGGCGCAGAGCGCCGCCTAGGCCTGTCCGTAGTTCCCGCGACCGCTCGCACTCATCGGTGCGGTCGCGGGATCCGACTCACGACAGCGTCCACAGTTCGATAGGAGTAACAGCGTGACCTCAAGGGACGTCGCTTTCCGCGAC
>DATBMM010000328.1:0-5224 GCA_036554825.1 Candidatus Limnocylindrales bacterium | reverse complement strand
GGTCGGGGCCGGCCCGGGCCGGCCGGTGGGCCGGTTCCAGACCGAGACGGCGCTGGACCAGCTGCCGGGCGTGGTCGACCTCATCGACGAGGCGCTGGTCGCCGCCGACGCCGCGACTGACGACGCGGCCGTCGCCGCGCTCCGCCCCCGGCTCGACGCGGCGGCCGCCATCGCCAAGGCCGCCCTGAAGGGCTTCGAGCAGCACCTGACCCACGACGTGCTGCCGCGGAGCGAGGGCGACGGCCGCCTGGGGCGGGATCTGTTCGCCCGCAAGATGCGCCACACGATGCGCTCCGAGACGTTGACTCCGGAGCGGATCCTCGACGCGGCGGAGCGCGAGTTCACGGCGATCCGCGCAGAGATGGTGCGCCTCGCCCGCGAGCTGTGGCCGACGTGGAGGACCGGCACGCCGCTACCCGACGATGAGGCGACGCTCGTCCGCGCCGTCCTCGACGCGATCGCCGCGCAGCACCAGGAACCGGCCGACCTGCTCGAGTTCTGCCGCCGAGAGAACGAGCGCATCCAGGCGTTCTGCGCCGAGCAGGACCTGATCGGCATGGTCGACGAGCCTCTCGATATCCGCTGGACGCCGGTCTTCCTGCGCGCCTACGGCGGTGCCATGCTCATCTCACCAGGCCCGCTCGACAAGGGCCTGACCAGCTTCTTCGCGATCACCCCGATCCCGGACGACTGGAGCGCCGAGCAGCGCGAGTCGTACCTGCGCGAGGACAACGACCGCATGCTCCGGTTGCTGACCATCCACGAGGCGGTCCCGGGCCATTACCTGCAGGGCGTGTACGCGAACCGCTCGTCCTCGTTGCCACGCAGCATCTTCCAGAGTGGGCTGTTCGCTGAGGGCTGGGCGGTGTACGTGACGCAGGTGATGATGGATGCGGGCTACGGTGCCGACGACCCGGCGTTGCTGCTGACCCACTGGAAGTTCTACCTGCGCTCGGTGACCAACGCGATCATCGATGCACGCATCCATTGCGACGGGATGACCGAGGACCAGGCCGTCAGCCTCATGGTCGACGGCGGGTTCCAGGAGGATGCCGAGGCACGCAACAAGTTCCGCCGCGCACGCCTGTCATCGACCCAGCTCTCGACGTACTTCGCCGGGTCGATGGAGATGTGGGACCTCGAGCACGAGGCGCGCCGGCGGGCGGCCGCCGCGGCTGGCGCGGACGCGTCGGCCGTCCGGCCGGGGCCGTTGCCGGGCGGTCTCGGGGACACGCCCGGCTTCCGGTACCGCGACCATCTCGAGGCCGTCATCGGCCACGGATCGCCGCCGACGTCGCTGCTGCGACGCCTGCTTTTCGACTGACGGCGGACGCTCGCCCGGCTCGGTCGCCCGGCGCGACCGCCCCGACCTAGCGACCGATCGCCCCGGCCGTCGCATCGACCGCCGCCACCTCCGCAGCGTGGATCGCCGCGATCCGCGAGCCGAGGTCCGCAAACAGCTCGGCGATCCGGTCGGCCGACAGCGATACGGCATCGGCGTGCTCGGCCCGGATCGCCCACAGCCGCTCGGCCGCAGCCCGCGCGTCCGCACGACCGGGCTCGCCGTCCATGACCGCGGCGCGCAGCCGCTCGTCGAGCCGGGCGGCCTCGAGGGCCCCGTCGAGATCCGGCGGGATGGCCGCGTCGGCCAGGTCCTCCCAGAGGTCGGCGGCGGTTCGCCATGCGGCGGCCGCATCATCGAACCGTCCGAACCCAGCCCCTGTGATCTCGTCGAGGAAATCGGCGTATCGCTCGCGCAGATGACCGCCGCTGGCGCCCGCCCGCCCGTCGACTTGCTCGACGATCGATAGGAGAGCGCCGAACAGCCCGTGGCCGTCGGCGAAGACCCGTGGCCAGCCCTTCGCCTGCTTCGCGTCGGTCATCAGCCGGCTCCACTTGCGCCACGCCGGCAACGAGAACGAGTCCGACGACGAGCGCAGGTGCTCGACCTGGTCGGCCAGTCCCGCCTCGATCGCCGACCGCAGCCGCGACTCGGCGATCGGCCCGGAGGCAGTCCGCGGGTCGATGAGCCGGTGCTTGTAGGACCCGATCCGGGCACGCGCCCGCGCCATGGTCACCTCGGTCACGACGAAGGGTCGACGAGCTCGGTCGTCGACGAGATAGGCGCCCTCGTCGGTCCGACCGAGGACGACGACCGGGTAGCCCCAGTACCCGGACAGGTCGTCGGGCTGGTACCACGTCCCGAGCGATTGCCAGTCGACCCAGGCGATCACCGAGCGGCCATCGGCGAGGATGCCGTCGAGCGTCGACCGGGCACCCGCCGCGCCCCCGGTCTCGTGGAGGTCGGCGTCGATCCCGAGCCGATCCAGGGTCTGCCCGTACCAGCCCGGGATGGCGGGGTATTGCCAGCGATTGCGGAACCCGAGCGTCAGGAGTGCGCTGCGATGGGTCTTGAACTCCCAGAGGATGTAGCCGGCGCCCAGGCCGCCGCCGATACCCAGCACCATCGCCTCGCTGAGCGGTCGGCCGGTAAGCGGCGAGGTGACGCCTCGTTCAGCGAGGACGCGGGTGAGCGCCGCGGTCTCGGGGTCGAGGCGTGGCTCGATCCCGCCCGCGGCCTGCTCGCCGACCTCACCCAACATGGCGCGGCGGGCGGCGGCATACCGCTCGCCCGTCTTCGCCATCCGGGCGCGCACGAGCTGCTTGAAGTCCTTGTCGGTGGTCATCGGTCTGCTCCGTCCCTGGCCATCGACGACCGCGCCCACGCCGCACCGTCGAAGGCCGGTCGGATGGTGACCGGTCGTCCCGAGGATCTGCTCCCCTTTACCGTGTCGGCGCCGTGGCGCGTGGGGCCGCGGTCGGACGGTCGGGCGCGGGACGCGCCACCGGCAGTCTACCCCTCCGTGCCAGCCCCCTGTCGCGGCGAGCGCCGGACCGGCCCCGTCAGCGACGCCAGCAGCGGATCGATCCGGTAGCCGGCGGCCTCCGCCGCCGTCGACAGGCGGGTCACCAAACGGTCATCGGGGTCGCGCCCGGTCTCGATCGCGTCGAGGCGCGTCGCCCAGCGGAGGAGTTCCACGAACCGGTCGCGATCGAGCCATTCGGTGCCTTCCCACGTGTTCACGCCCATGGCGGCCCGGATCGGGTCGCGGGTCAGCCACGCCTCGAGCAACCGCAGGTCGGCGTTGCGCCCGCGGCCCCGGATGGTCGCCGGTCGCGGCAGCGCGAGCAGCACTCGGACGAGATCGGCGACCGCCCACGACGCGGCCTCGTCCACGCCCGCCGACCGGAAGCCCGCGGCGATCAGGGGCGCCATGCGGAGCTCGTCGTACCAGGCCAGGCTCGTGGCCGTGACGTCAGCGCCCGGCGCGAGCTCGCCGAGGCGCGACAGGACGAGCCAGCCCAGCAACGCGGCCCGCTCGTCCCGAGCGAGGTCCGCCGCCGCGTCGGCGTAGGCGGCCGAGGCCTCGTCGCGGATCCGCGCCGCGGTCGTGATCGGGTCGCCGGTCACCCCGGTGGCCGTGGCCACCGCCCGGAGGAGACCCGCCAGCCGGTCCTCCAGCACGTCCAGGTCGGCGTCGGCCGCCGAGCCATCCAGGACCGCTGCGACGTGGCCGTCGTCGAACACCGACCGCAACGGCGCGTGGACCGGTTCGAGCTGGAGCTCGACCATCGCCTCGTCGAGCGACGGGACCCCGCGACCACCGAGTCGTTCCGCCAGGCGGCGCCACTGGCCGGACAGCCCGTCCCGCACCTCGCGGAACTCCCAGAAGACGTGCCCCTGGTAGGCGTCGAGGGACAGCCACAGGCCGCGCTCCCGGATATCGCGAGTCGAGCGCAGGTACGACAGCCCCGTCCGTGCGTCCCGGAAGGTGACGAAGATCCCCGGGTCGTCCGGAAGCCCGAGGCCCTCGGCAAGCGAGCGCCGGACCAGCCGCTTCGCGCCACTGGCGGATCTGCGCGCATAGGCGACCGACTCGCGGATCGTCCCGGCGGTCGACGCGAACCGGTCGTGGAACACGACCAGCGACCGGGTCGGGCCGTGGCCGTTCGAGTATGCGAGGACGTGCTCGTCGACGGCACCGCCGTCGGTGTGGAAGTCGTACAGCAGGAAGTCGTGGACCTCGGCGAACCACGCGCGCCGATGGAGCAACGGGAAGATCTCGCGCTGATGGCGCTCGACCAGCCACGGATCGGGCTGCTCGACGAGCGTCGCCCGGCGGAACTCCATGCCGTACTTCTCGCCGAACCCTTCGACCTGCCCGTGGCCGAGCATCGGCAGCCCGGGCATCGTCGCCATCACCGTCGCGGTGCCGAAGTACTTGTCGCCCTTGCCGAACTGCTCGACCGCGGTCTTCTCGTCCGGGTTGCTCATGAAGTTGACGTACCGCTTCAGGATCTCCGGGTCGAACTCCAGCGTGTCCCGCATCAGCTTCCGGTAGCCGGCGCCGTTCTCGTCGCGGAGCATGTGCATGAACGCGCTGTTGTACACGCGATGCATGCCGAGGGTCCGGACGAAGTAGCCCTCGAGCATCCAGAAGGCCTCTGCCAGGAGCAGCGTGTCGGGGACCTCGGCCGCGACCCGATCGACCACCTCGCGCCAGAACTCGACCGGCATGCGAGCGTCGAAGGCCTCCTGGCTCATGGCGTGCTCGGCACGGGACGGGATACCATCACCGACCCCGGGCTCCGGCCACCACAGGCGCCGAACGTGTCTCTTGGCGAGGACCATCGCCGCGTCGAAGCGGATGACCGGGAACCGCCTGGCGACGTCGAGGATGGTCCGGATCACCTGCTCCCGGACCTCGGGCTTCAGGAAGTCGAGCTGGGCGGTGTCGTTCCACGGGAAGCTCGTGCCATCGTTGCCGTGGTAGATGAAGCGCTCCTCGCCGGTCGCGCGGTCGAAGCGCTTGAACACGACCGCCGCGTCGCTGTCGTCCCAGTAGTGATCCTCGAGGACGATGCCAGCCGACGCATCGGGGGCCAGGTCCGGACCGGTGAAGCGGTACGCCGGGTAGGGCGGGCGGGGGAGCGACAGGAACCACTCGGGGTGGTCGATGACCCAGCGCGAATCGATGCCCATGTGGTTGGGCACCATGTCGCTGGCCAGCCGGATGCCGCGGGCCCACGCGCGGTCGCGCAGGTTCGCGTAGGCCTCCTCGCCGCCGAGGTCATCGGCGATGCGGTAGTCATCGAGCGAGTACGCCGAGGCCACGGCCTCCGCGTTGCCGCGCATGCGCTTGATCCGCTCCGAGGCGACCGA
>DATBMM010000133.1:0-3873 GCA_036554825.1 Candidatus Limnocylindrales bacterium | reverse complement strand
GTGGCTCGATCGCCAGGGCTCGCGCCAGGGCGACGCGCTGCTGCTGCCCGCCGGAGAGCTGCCACGGGTAGCGATCGCCACGGCCCTCCAGCGAGATGAGCTCGAGCAGCTCGCCGACCCGCGTGCGGATCTGGTCCCGCGGGCGGCCACGCACCTTCATCCCGAAGCCGATGTTGTCGGCGACCGTCATGTTCGGGAAGAGCGCGTACGACTGGAACACCATGCCGACGTTGCGTCGATTGGGTGGGCGGCTGGTGACGTCGTTGCCATCGATCCGGATCGTGCCGGCGGTGGGCAGCTCGAAGCCGGCGATCATCCGCAGGGTCGTGGTCTTGCCACAGCCGGACGGCCCGAGGAAGGACACGAACTCGCCCTTCTCGGCCGACAGGTCGAAGTTCTCGACTGCGATCGTCCCGGCGAACGCCTTGCGGACCCCTTCGAGCTCGAGGAAGGCCATCCGGATCCCTCCTAGCGCGCGCCCGCGACCTGGACCCGCGCGCGCGAGCCACGTCCGAGAAGCGCGATCAAGATCATCGCCAGCCAGGTCAGCCCGAAGCTGATGAGCGAGACGGCCGCCGGCTGGTAGGGCTGGTTCCGCCCGAGGAGCGAGAGGTACGGCGCGAAGGCCGTGGTTCGGGCCAGGACCTGGGCGATGGTGTACTCGCCGATCACGATCGCCAGCGTCAGGAACGCCCCCGACAGCAGCGACGTCCGGAGGTTCGGGAAGATGACCCGCACGAGGATGCGGGTCCAGCCGGAGCCGAGGCTCTGGGCGGCCTCGGTGAGGGTCCGGACGTCGATCGCGGCGAGGCCCGTGTCGACCGCCCGGTACATGTACGGGAACGACAGCACGACGTAGGCGCCGATGAGCATGACGTTGAGGCCGGTGTCCGTGCTGGCGAGCCGGATGGGACCCTGGCTGTAGATGCGGATGAGGCCGAATGCGAGCACCACGGGCGGGATGACGAACGGCATCAGCGTCACGAACTCGACCAGCGGTCGCAGCCGTGGCACCCGGAGCCGGACCCAGTACGCCGTCGGCACGATGATCAGCAGGCTGACGACGACGGTCAGGACGCCGGCCGTGAACGAATACCCCAGGCCGCGCAGGAACGCGGGATCGGCGAAGACCTGGCGGTAGGCCAGGAAGATGTCGGGTCGGGTCCTGATGGAGTGCGCGAACACGCCGACGAGCGGCAGGATGAAGTACAGCGCGCCGAGGATGAACACGAGCCACGCCCACCACGCCCCGATACCTCTGCGCCGGCCCCGGCCGTTCCGGGTCCCGGCCTGCAGCCACGAGCGCATGACCCCGATCGGACCGAACGGTGCCTGGGCGCCCGTGCTCACGACCGCAACCACCGTTCGGCACGCCGTTGGAGCAGCGTGTACAGGAGGATCGAGATGCCCATGATCACGACCATCCCCATCGCCATGGCGTAGCCGAGTCCCGGGTTGTGCAGGACGTCACCGCGGATCTGCGAGCTGATCACGAGGGTGACGAGCGGCAGGGTCCCGCCGGTGAGTTGGAACGCCGTCGCCTGGGCGCCGAACGAGTTCCCGAAGAGCAGGATCATCGTGCCCAGGATCGACGGGGTCAGGATCGGCAGCGCCACGTGGCGCCAGTACTGATACGCCGACGCCCCCATGTTCTCGGCCGCCTCACGCCACTCGCGCCGGAGCCCCTCGAGGGCGGGGGCGATGATCAGCACCATCAACGGGAACTGGAAGTACATGTACACGACCTCGACGCCGAGCTTCGACGTCAGGTTGACGCCGCGGAAGCCGGTGAGCCCGAGGCCCTGCAGGAACGTGGTCAGGAAGCCGAGCGTGCCGAGCGTGAAGATGAACGCCAGCGCGAGCGGGATGCCGGCGAAGTTCGAGGCGACGCCCGAGAACGTCATCAGCGCCGTGCGCAGCACACGCGGCAGGCCGCCGAGGATCACTGATGCGGCGAGAAGGAAGCCGAAGATGCCGCCGGCGACGGCCGTCACGAGGCTGATCTCGATGCTGTTCGCGAACGCCCCGGGGATGATCCCGGTCGTGAGGTCGGCGTAGTTCTTGAGGGTCAGCGCTCCTTCAGTGTCGTTGAGGCTGCCGATGACCAGGAACGCCACCGGCAGGAACAGGAACGCCGTACAGAAGAGGAAGAACGGGACGAGCCCGAGCCAGGACCATCCCAGGCGTGGTCGAGCAGGAGGCGCGACATGCGCCCCCTGCTCGCGGACCGCGGCGGCGTCCGCCACGGTGCCGTCGATCGCTACGGAGCCGCTACTGGATGTTGGCTCCCACGGTGCCATCCCAGCCCTTGGTGATGAGCTCGGTGGCCGCATTGAGCTGATCGAGCGTCGGGAAGACCGCGCCCTCGACGTCCGGCAGCTTGTCGAGCTGCTCCTGCGGCACCTTGTTCTCAGCCACGAGGTTCTCGTAGCGGATCGGGTGGCAGTAGCCCTTCAGCCAGACGTTCTGGCCCTCGTCGCTGTAGAGGAACTCCTGCCACAGCTTCGCCGCGTTGGGATGCGGCGCGAAGGCGCTGATGCCCTGGACGTAGACGCCTGCGAAGCGGCCCGAAGCCGGGACGACGACCGCGATCTCCGGGCCGCCGCTGGCGGAGGTGGTGTCACGGTTCGACAGCGCGTTGTAGGTCCAGCGGATGGTGATCGGCGTCTCACCGGCCGCGACCGTCGCCGCGGTGGCGATGATCGGCCGGAGGTTGCCGGCGTCGTTGAGCTGCTTGAAGAAGTCGAGGCCCGGCTGGGCGTTGTCGAGCGAGCCGCCGTTGGCAAGACCCGCCGCGTAGACGGCCTGGATCGCCTGGTTCGACGTACGCGGGTCGCCGGCGAGGGCGACCTGCCCGTTGTACTCAGGCTTCAACAAGTCCGCCCAGTCCTGCGGGACGTTCTGGACGACGGCGGTGTTGACCTCGAACGAGAGGACGCCGTAATAGTCGCCCCACCAGAAGCCTTCGGCGTCCTTGGCCGAGTCGGGGATCGTGTCCCACGTCGCGACCTTGTAGGCCTGCAGGAGGCCCTCCGCCTTGGCCGACGGACCGAACGACAGGCCGACGTCGATGACGTCCGGCGCCGACGGACCCGGGTTGTCCTTGTTGGCCTTGATGGCTTCGATCTCGTCACCGGAGCCGGCATTCGGGTCGAGCTCGTTGACCTCGAGCCCCGTGCGCTCCTTGAAGGTGCTGATGCTCTCTCCGTAGTTGCACCAGTCGTGCGGCAGGGCGATGGTCGTGACGGTGCCCTCGGCCTTCGCCGCGTCGAGCAGCGCCTGGTCCGGCGCGAATTGCTCGTAGCCGCCAGCCGCCGCCGATTCGGACGGCGATGCGCCCGCGCTCTCCGACGGTGCGGGTGCGCTCTCTGACGGCGCCACGGACGGAGCAGCCGAGCTGCCGCCGCCGGTGCACGCCGCGACGATGATGGCCGAAGCGGCCAGCAGACCCGCCCAGCGGGTCAGGTCCCGTTTCATGGTCAACGTGTCTCCTCCAAGATCCGTCGGCTGACGGTTGCCGTAGGAACCCGGCCCGAGCCTCCTCATGCTCGGGCCCCTCCCGGATGCCGTCGGTCCTGGGCACCGCGCTCCGGTCTGCGGTGCATTGGACCTCCCGTGTCACCGGGCGTCAAGACCATGTCGACGTTTTGTTAACGACACATGTCCGGTGCGATAGCGCGGCCGTCCTCGGTGTCAGCTGCGAAGCCGCGTCATCCCTGGGTCGAAGAGCGGTTCCTCGGCCACCATCGCGGGCACGGCTTCGCCGAAGTAGCGGATGGTCACCGGCTGCCCCGGTCGGGCAGCTGCTGCGGGCAGCCACGCGTAGGCGATCGCCTTGCCGATGGTGTAGCCGAAGCCAGCGCTCGTGACGTA
>DATBMM010000124.1:0-20948 GCA_036554825.1 Candidatus Limnocylindrales bacterium | reverse complement strand
ATCCCCGGCGCGATCTTCGGGATCCCCGTCGCGGCGGTCGTGTCGTCGTTCTTCTTCCACTTCCTGCATCGGTCGGCGGGGGATCGGACGGTCGCGGGGCGGGCGGCGAAGCGCGTCAGCCAGCGCGAGGGGCGCCCGGTGGTGGTGCCACGCGAGCCGGCGCCGGGCCAGGCCGTCGACGTTCCCGAGCCATGAGCGACGAACCCACAGGACCCGACGACCCGGCGACGCCCAAGGATCCGGCCACGCCTGAGGACGCGTCGACCCCACGCGAGGCGGCGGCCGCACGCGCCGAGGTGCCGGACATGACGCGCGAGCGCGCGCGCAGCGAGCGCCGCGACCTGGACAAGGAACGGGGAGAGCCGCTGGCCGGTGGCGCCGAGCGGGGTGGACCCCGTGCGCTGCGCACGCCCAGCCGGCCGGTCCCCGAGTGGACGAGCCGGCCGCGGATCCTCGTCACCAACGACGACGGCGTCGAATCGCGCGGACTGCTTGCCTTGAAACAGGCGCTCGAGCCGATGGGCGACGTCACGGTCGTGGCGCCCGACACGAACCAGAGCGCCGTCGGCCACCAGAAGACGCTGATGCGGCCGCTGCGCGTGCGGGAGCGGACGCTGGCGGATGGATCGCCCGCCTATTCGGTCGACGGCTCACCGACCGATGCCGTCAGCCTGGCGTTCCTCGGCTATTTCGGCCACGGCTTCGATCTCGTCGCGTCGGGCATCAACTACGGCGCCAACCTCGGCGACGACATCACGTACTCGGGCACGGTCAGCGCGGCGATGGAGGCCGTCATCAACAACTGCCCGGCGTTCGCGATCTCGCAGGAGTACTACGAGCATCCCGACTTCACCCTGGCCGGCTACGCGGCGACCGTCGTGGCCCGGAACATCCTGCGCGAGGGGCTGTCACGCGGCGAGCTCATCAACGTCAACGTCCCCGCCGTGTCGCTCGAGGGATCCGAGGGGTTCGAGGTGACGCGCCTCGGCCGCCGCGTGTACTCGGACCAGCTCGTCGAGCGGCTAGACCCGCGCGGCATCCCCTACTTCTGGATCGGCGGGCCGCCACCGTCCGGTCTTGCTGTTCCGGGCACGGACTTCCACGCGGTCGTCAACAAGCGCATCGCGGTGACGCCGATCCACCTGGACCTGACCGGGCGACGCCTCCTACGGCGGCTCAAGACCTGGAGCTGGGATCTGCCCGCCGGCGAGTCGACCGAGTCGCCCAGGGAGCGACCACGACGCCGCACCTCCGAGACAGCACGGCCCGGAACGACGGGGAAGGCGATCCCGACACCGAAGCGTCGCCGGCGGCGCTGACGGACCGCCGCTCGCCGCGGCGCGTACCATCGAGCGGTCCCCCAGCGATCGCGATCTCGGAGGCCCACCCATGGACGACCTTTCCAACCTGAGCCGCGGGCTCGGCAGTGCCGGCGGCGCGGATGTCGGCGCCACGATGGGAAACCTCGCCGGCGCGATCGAGGAGAGCGGCGGCATCGACGGCCTCGTCAGCAAGCTCCGCCAGGGCGGGCTGGGGTCCGAGGTCGACTCGTGGGTCTCGACCGGCCCGAACCAGCCGGTGGATCCGCAGCGGCTCGGCGACGCCCTCGGACCCGAGACCGTGCAGCGCCTCGCGAACGGCAGCGGTCTCGATATCGCCGCGCTGCTGCCACTGCTTGCCGCCTTCCTGCCGCAGCTCATCGATATGCTGACACCGAGCGGCCAGGCACCGGCCGGCGGGCTGGACGATGCCCTCGGGAGCGGCGGGCTCGGCGATCTCGGTGGTCTGCTCGGCGGACTCATGGGGGGCCTCACCACGGGCGGGGCGTCCGGGACAGCAGGCAGCCTCGACGACCTGCTGAGCGGGCTGACCGGGCAGGGCGACGCCGACGACGGTCGTTGACCCGACGCGACGGATGTCCATGCCGGTTCGCCGACCGGCGTCGGCGGTGCCGGACCCGCTCTACGGGCGATGCTCCCCGGCATGGACAGCATGACCGCCGCCGCCCGTGTGGAACGGTTCCTCGAGACGGAGCCGGTCATCTGGCTGTCCTCGACGCGGCCGGACGGCGCGCCGCATCTCGTCCCGACCTGGTTCGTCTGGGACGGTGAGGCGATCGTCATCCGCTCCAAGCCGCACGCGCGCAAGGTCCGCAACCTCAGCCACGACCCGCGCGCGATGCTCGCCCTGGGCGATGCCGACGACGACTTCGATGTGGGGCTGGTCGAGGCGCGCGCCCAGGTGGTGGGCGCCGAGACGGCGAGCGATCCGCTGCCGGCCGCCTTCCTGGCGAAGTACCGCGACAGGATCGCGGACCTTGGCCTGACCCCGGCCGAGTTCGCCGAGACCTACTCGGCCACGATCCGGCTTACGCCGGTCCGGGCGCTCGGTTGGCACGGCCGGACGACGCCGCGGTCGTGGCTCGACGCGGTCCGCCGGCTGGCCTTCGGTCGACCGGCGCCGGCGCTCGTCGGCGCCTGACGATCGCGGCGCGGTCTCTCCGCGCCGGGCGATGACTGTCAGTCACCACCACGCGGTCGAAGCGGTCGTGCCTGATCCGTTCGCCTCCGAACGGTGCGTGTCGGCCACCATCCACCGCCATCCACCCCCGGCGCGCCCTACCCGGCACCATCGACCAGGCGGCCGTCGCGCAACTCGACCACGCGATCGGCGACGTCGATGATCATCGGGTCGTGGGTGGCGATGATCGCCGTGACACCCTCGCTCCGGGCGACGGATCGAAGCAGCTCCATGATCGAGCGCCCCGTCGCCGTATCGAGCTGACCGGTCGGCTCGTCGGCCAGCAGGACGTCCGGGCGGTTGGCCAGAGCCCGCGCGATCGCGACCCGCTGCTGCTCCCCGCCCGATAGCTCGTGGGGACGGTGGCGCGCGCGGTCACCGAGCCCGACGAGGTCCAGCAGGAGCGCCACGCGCCGGTCGCGCTCGACGGGCTCGGCGCGGACCAGGCGGAGCGGGACCTCGACGTTCTCGGCCGCCGACAGGATCGCCAGCAGGCCGAACGCCTGGAAGATGAAGCCGACCTTCCGACGGCGCAGGTCGACCAGGGCGTCGGCCGACATCTCGCCGAGCGACCGTCCGTCGATGCGCACGTCGCCATGCGTCGGCCGATCGAGGGCCCCGAGCAGCGACAGCAGCGTGGTCTTGCCCGATCCGGACCGCCCCCGAACGGCGAGGAGTTCGCCCCGCTCGACGCGCAGGTCCACCCCGCGCAGGGCGTGGACCACGGTCGGGCCCGTGACGTAGTCGCGTTCGAGCCCACGGGTCTCGACCATCGGGCCGCGATCGCCAGTCACCGCGGCTCCCGAGGCCTGTCGGGCCAGATCGTGATGTGGTCGTCCTCGAGGTCGAGACGGACCCGCTTCTCGAGCCCGAGCGCCTCGACGTAGTCGCGCGGGAGCTGCAGCCGTCCGACGCGGTCGAGGACCGCGTACTCGGTCTCGACGTGGTGCCCATCGGTCTCGGCCGCCCGCTGACGCAGCACCTCGCTGCTCACCCGCCCATCGCGGATCGCCACCGTGCGCGACACCTGGGTACTCACCAGCGGGTCGTGGGTGGCCACGACGATCGTCACGCCGGTCTCGCGGTTGAGCCGGCGCAACAGCTCGAAGATCTCGGCCGCAGTCTCCGAATCGAGCTCACCGGTCGGCTCGTCGGCCAACAGGACCTCCGGCTGGTTGGCCAGCGCGACCGCGATCGCGACCCGCTGCTGCTCGCCGCCGGAGAGGCGATCCGGGCGGTGGTCGGCGCGCTCGGCCAGCCCGACCCTGCGCAGCAGCTCCATCGCCCGGGACCGGCGCACCTCCTCGGACGCGCCGTCGAAGACCATCGGCAGCGTCACGTTCTCGAGGGCGGTCAGGTACGGGAGCAGGTTGCGGGAGGTCTGCTGCCAGATGAACCCGATGACCTGCCGCAGATAGCGGGTCTGGTCCCGTGGGCCGAGCTCCGCGAGCTGGTAGCCGGCCACGACCGCGCGCCCCGCCGACGGGACGTCGAGGCCGCCGAGGACGTTGAGCAACGTGCTCTTGCCCGAGCCGGACGCACCGACGAGGGCGATGAACTCGCCGGCCTCGACGACGAGGTCGAGGCCTTGGAGGGCGACGACCTCGAGATCGGCGACCTTGTAGATCTTGACCAGGTTGTCGCAGACGATGAGGCCGCCGCGCTCGCCGGAGCGAGGGCGCGGCGCCCGCGGACGGCGTGTCGTCGTGGGGAGGTCGACGATCTGCGGTAGCTCCTCGATCGTGGCGACGTCGTCGACCGCGGGCAGCTCCTCGATCTCCGGCCGCTCGCGGCGCCAGTCGGTCATGCGTCGCCCATCCGCAACGCCAGGGCCGGCTCGAGCCGGCGCGCCAGCCACGAGCTGGCGACGACCATGAGGACGACGACCCCGACCACGGTCAGTGCGATCGCCGTCACCGCCGGCCAGTCGATCTCGAGTCGGACGGCGGCGGCCGACCCCACGAACGACCCGAGGCCGAGCCCGGGTTCGAGCAGCCACGCCACGACGAGCCCGAGCAGGACGCCGATCCCGAGCGCGAGCGTGGTCGGCGGCGCGTGCTCGACGAACGTCAGCGACACCGACTGGCGGCCGCTCAGCCCCAAGGTCCGGAGGTAGGCGAGCTCCCGCGACCGCCGCTCGGCATCGAGGGTGATGGTCGCGGCGATCGACAGGGCGGCGTACACGCCGGCCGCGACGAGGGCGACCGCGAACCCGCGCGAGATCGCCCCGATCAGCGGGGCGTCGCGGATCCCGGCCAGGAGGTCGTGTCGCGACGTCACCTCTACGGATGGGCTCGCGAACGCCGATCGCAGGTCCGCTCCGACCGACGCCGGACCGCGTACGAACAGCGCGGTGGCCCTGGGCGTCGGGCCGGTCCAGCCGGCCTCGACCGACGGCAGCGGGACGACGACGACGGGGGCCGTCCGTGGGATGCCAGGCATGGCGTCAAGGCGCCCGACGACGACGAAGTCGAAGACCTGGCCGCGGAACCCGCCACGGAACGTCTCCCCGATCGTCAGCGGCGGCCAGCCAGCCGGCAGGCGGGGCGAGATGGCGGCCGGGATCGGCTGCTCTGGAGTGCCGGTATCCGGCCCCGTGGGTGGGTCCGCGAAGGGGACGGGGAACGACACGGGGACCGGCGACTCGCCCAGGACCGAAGCCGACGTGGCCGGGTCGACCGCCATCAGCGTCGCCGGTGAGCCCCGCTCCCTGTCATCGATGAACCGGGACACCGGCCCGACCAACGCCCGCGTCACGGCGTCGACGCCGGCGATCCGCGCGGGATCGACCTCCTCGTCGAGCCCGCCGGGCCCGGCCGCCGAGATCCGGTAGTCCCCGCCGACGTCCTGCCACGAGGCGGCGACCTGGGCACGCTCGATGCTCAGCCCGAGGACCGACGAGAACACGCCGATAGCCACGGTCAGCGTCACGACGAGCAACGGCAGATACGCCGCTGATGGGTCGCGACCGATCGTCCGGAAGCCGAGCGTGGGGACGAGGTCCCGTCGGCGGGCCGTCAGCCACGCGACGAGGCGGATCGGCAGCGGATAGAGCCGCAGCGTCAGCAGCGCGGTGGCGACGCCGATGAGCACTGGGGCCGCCGCAAGGAACGGGTCGAACGAGGTCGCGCCGTCCCCGTCGCGCGCCGCACCGAAGCCGCGCTCCCTGAGGAGCCATGTCGCGGCGATCGCGCCGGCGACCAAGGTCACCTCGAAGACGAGGCGTCTCGGAGCCGGGCGACGGGCGGCCGCGTCGTCGCGGTCGAGCTCACGCCTGGCCAGACGGGCGCGCGGCCAGGTCGCGAGCAGGAGCAGGGTCGTGACGGCGATCGCGACGAGCGCCACACCCGCCGCCGAGACGGCACCGCTCCGGGCCGGCACGGCGACCGCTGCGGTCGCGAGCCCGGCGATGGCCGCCGGGACCGTGATCAGCAGCCCCTCCCACAGCTGAGCCGCGAGCAGCTGCCCGGGCGACGCTCCGCGGCCTCGCGACAAGGCCAGGGCCACCCGCCGGCGGCGGATGATGATGACCGCCACGAGACCGAGCGCCCCGGCGGCGACCGCCAGCGGACCGAGCGCCGCCACCGACAGGACGGCCTCGGTGGAGGCGCGTTGGTCGGCATAGCGATCAAGGATCTCGAGCAGCCCGGAGCGGTAGACGACCCGCCCGAAGCCGCCCCGGTTCGTGCCGTATGTCGTGTCCAGCCGGCGCACGTCGGCGACGAATGCCTCGAGCATCCCGGTGTCGAGCCGCGCCGGGTCGACTTCGAAGCGCCAACGGTAGCGACTCGGGAGCCCGAGGTCGGCGAGGGCCGGATACGCCTCGGGGGCGAACAGCGCCGTCGCGAAGGCGATCGGCGCATCATCCGAGCCACCGACCTCGGCGACGCTGTAGGCGGGGTCGTCGAACCAGGCGGGATCGCGCGGGTCGGTCACGTCGAACAGCCCGACGACCTCGAGCACGACGTCGGCGGTCGGCCTCGGGAAGAGGGGCTGGACCATCGGGTCGGATGGATCGACCGTCGCGTCGAGGACGTCGCCGACCTCCACCAGGAGCTCGGCCGCCGTGGCAGACGACAGGGCGATCTCGAACCGCTGCGGCACGTCCCCCTCCGTCACGGGCAGGGCGACCGGCGGCCGTCCAGCGCGCATCGTCAGGCGGTCGGCGACCGCGTCCTGGTAGCGGAGGGTCACGAACGACGGGTAGTTCGGCGGGTCCACCAGGCCGAAACGGGGAGATTCGACCACGGCATGGCGGCCGCCGACCACGCCCTGGATCGTCGGCGGGAACCGGTCGGACAGGACCTCCCCGCGACCGTGGACGAACTCGAGCGGATCGCTCGACCCTGCGCGGACGCGGTCGACCGAGGTGAACTGGAAGTTGCGCTGGATGGCCGTCCCGCGCCCCACGGCGTAACGCAGGGCGTCGTCCGCCACGCGTTCGAACAGGCGTGGGACGAGCGCGACGGCCAGGCTCGTGACCGCGACCAGCACGAACAGCGCGGCGACCATCGTCCGCTCGGCGCGCAGCCGACGGAGCACCGCGAGGACGACCGTCGCGAGGCGGACCATCAGTCCTCGCCGATCCGCAGCGACGATGCCATCCCGACGCGACCGAGCGACCAGGTCAGGCCCACGACCGCCAACGCCAACCCGACCAGCCCGAGCGCCTCGAGGATCGCCAGCGTGCCCCACGGGATCGCGACGTCGATGGGCGGGAACGCGGCGTCCGGCGTGCGGCTGACGGTGACGAAGGGCAGGGCCACCCAGGACACCGCCAGGCCGAGGCCGCTGCCCGCGATCAGGCTGATGAGCGCGAGGGTGGCGTTCTCCAGCGACAACCACCCTGACAGCTGGCCCGACGAGAGGCCGAGCGCCCGCAGCAACGCGAACTCCGTGACCCGCTCGCGCGCCGCCACGGCCGCGCTGGCCACGAAGCCCACGATCGCGAAGGTCGCGGCAGCGGCGACGCCGATGGCGAGCGCGCCGATCACGCCGAGGGCGACCGGATCGGTCGCCAGGCTGCGCGCCCGCCCCTCGAGGCTCACGACCGAGGCGCTGCCGATCGCAGGAGCCCGGAGGGTATCGACGACGGACGCCTCCGCGCCGTCGGCGAGGGCGAACCACCACTCGTCGGGCGGATCCGCCGCGCCACTGCCCTCGTAGCGGAGGAGACCGACCGTCGGCAGGTCGATGATGAGCGCCGGCGTGTCGGGATCGACCGTCGGGAAGGCACGCACCGCGGCCCTGATCCGCACGTCGCGATCGACGCCGCCGATATCGATCGGGACCGTATCGCCGACCGCGCGCGCCGTGGCGTCCAGGAAGCGGTCGGTGGCGATGACCGGGATCGGCTCGGCCGCCACGCGGTCGAGCTCGGTCGGGGCGAAGACCAGCACCGTGCCGCGCTCGAACGCGTCGACGCCCTGGATCGTGGGGAGGCCTTCGGTCGGCACCTCGACCGTCAGGACCCGGCCGGTCACCCGCTCGCCGATCCGCCGATGGGGAAGGCCGTGGACCGCCGCCGTCAGCCGCCAGCCCTGGTCGCGCGCCAGGTCGACCCGAGCCCAGCCACCCTCCTCCGGTCCCTCTCCCGGCGACGCCTGGACCTCGGTCACCGCAACGCGCCCCTGCGTCAGCTCGTACATGGGCGGCAGGTGGAGTCGGACTTCGACCCCCACCAGGTCGAGCGGGTAGGCGAACGCGGCGTTCTCCTCGCGGGCCGCGTCGCCGAGCGGGACCTCGATGGCATATGGCCCCTCGCCGAGCGCCTCTGCCGCTCCCCCGAATCGGTATGCCTGGCCGGTGGCGTCACGGACCACGACCGATGCCGTCAACGCACGTGCCCCGTCGAGCGCCGCCGGGTCGGCCACATCGATGACGATCGCGCCGGAGTCCGGATCCTCGCGCGGTCCCTGGAGCGCCTCGATGGAGAGATCGATCCCGACCTGGAGCCGTCGCGGCTCGCCGGGGAGCGTCGTCGCCGGGAGCTCGGCCCGCGCGGCGACGAGCGGCGCCAGCAGCTCGTCGAGCGGCGCGTCCACGAGATCGGGCCGGATACGGAGGACCGATGCCGCGGTCGCCGCGTCGACCGCGACGAGTTGGCCCGAGGCGTCGCTCCGCGGGACGCGCATCGGTGCGCGGTGGACCGCGGTCCGAGTGGCGATGCCAGGGACGTCGTCATAGGCTCGTTCGAGCGCCCAGACCGGCAGGTCCGACGCCCGGCGGCCGGGTTCGGCGCGGACATCGGCGCCGACCTGGAACGTCGCCTGGTCGCGCTGCGAATCGCTCCAGGTCCGGGTGTAGGTGATCGCGAACACGCCCATCGACATGGCCAGCATCAGGAGCAGCGCGGCGCGCGTGTAGCGCAGCGGACGCCGCGACAGCTGGCGCGCGCCGAGCGCCGGGACGAGGCCCCGGCGGCGTGCCAGCCCGCGCTCGATCACCGCCGCGGTGAGCGGGACGATGCGCAGCGCCAGGACGGCGCCGGCCAGCACCCCGAGGGCCGGCGTGGCGACGAGCAGCGGATCGATGCCGAGCGTGCCCTGGACCGAACGGGTCAGCGGGGCGCCGTAGTGACGCAGCTGCCAGAGGCCGATCCCGGCGATCAGGAGCAGGGCGATGTCGAGCCCGAACCGATGGCCGGCCGTCCGCGTCTCGGCCCGCCCGACGCTGCCGTGGATGGCCGCGAACGACCGGATCCGCGGGAAAGCCGGCACCAGGAGCGCGACCAGGCAGACCGCGGCGGCAAGACCGGCGGCGACGAACCCGTCGGCCGACACGACGGGGTCGATGCGCAGCTCGATGTCGGCGAGCGGGCCCGCGACGTTCAGGGCCCGCAACCCGGCCCCTGCGATCCACGGGCCGAGGAGCGCGGCGGGGACCGTCAGGAGGAGGCCCTCGGCGAGCGACAGCACCCCGATCCGGGCCGGACCCGCACCACGGGAGCGGAGCATCGCGGTATCGGTCCGGCGGTGTTCGACGAGCAGGGCCGCACTGAGCAGCACCGCGTACGCCGCCAGGACGACGAACTGTGCCGTGAGCAGCAGCACCCCGGTGCGGCTCGCGAGCAGCGACCGCTCTGCGTCCGCGACGATCTCCGGCAACCGCGTCTGGACCGTGACCGGCGTCCCGTCGGTCGCGGCCTCGAGGCGTGCTTCCAGCTGCCCCACCCGGGCCCGCAGCGGCCCGATGTCGGCCAGCCTGAGCGCGTCACGGTCGGGGAAGGCACGCCAGCCCAGCTCCGTGCGTCCGGCGGTGGTTCTGGCCAGGAACGCCTCAGGCGTCGTGAACACGGGTCCGTGGGTCGCGAAGCGCTCGCTCGTCACGAGTCCCTCGAGGACCTGTCGCTCCTCCCACCAGAACGGGTCCGCCGGGTCGTCGATCCGGAAGATGCCGTCGATGCGGATCGGGACCGAAAACTCCCGGTGGATCCGGCTGGGCAGCACGCGCGTGTCGCCGACCGACCAGCCGAGCCGGGTCGCGACGGCATCGACGATGGCCACGGGCACCGGACCAGATCCCCCGAGGGCGACCGGCCAAGCGCCGTCGACCAGCGTCGCGCGCTCATCCAGTCCCTCGGCGAAGGCGATCTGGACGAGATCCACGAGCCCTTCGGTGGGGCCGTCCGGGACCTCGAACGTGTCCGACCGTCCGTAGCGCTCGAGCGTGCCGCCGGGCGCACCGAGGGCCCGTGCCAACTCCTCGGTCAGCGCCGCGTCGATGGCCTCACGTGCGACCGGCTCGGTTCGCAGCGTCACCTGGATGTTCGCGTCCGGGACGGGCGCATCGGCGAGGACACGGCGCAGCCCGGCGATCGACACGGCATCGGCGTACATCGGCCCGGCCGCCATGAGGCTCGTCGCGAGCACGCAGATCAGGGCGGCCGCAGCCACGATCGGCCAGGCAGCGCGGGACCGGCGGAGGCTGACGTGCAGCAGGACGGCGAGCGACGAGAGCAACGGCAGGGTTCTCCCGGGGGTCGTCGGCGCGGGCCGAACCGGGCGAGTATAGGTCGGGTCGCTCCCGCGGACGGTCGGGCGGCGGCTCAGCGGAGCGTGCTGGCCGCGTGCTGCTCCAGGCGGTCGAGGGCCACCGGCAGATCGGTCCGGCCGAACCCGAGCCGGAAGTGGTTCCCGCCGAACCCGAATTGCGAGCCCGGGAGGAGGAGGACGCCCTCGGCCTCCACGAGACCGGCGGCCCAGTCGTCGATCGACACGCCCGGGACGGTGAGACGCGGGAACCCGACGGACCCCGCCCGCGGACGGACCCAGCTGAACCGATCGCCCCACTCGTCGAAGAAGCCATCGAGGCGGTCGAGGTTCGTCGCGACGATCTCGCGTGATCGCGCGAGCACCGCGTCACGCGCCCGAAGGCCGATGAGGGCGAGGATCTCCGACGGCGCCGACGAGCAGATCGTCGTGTAGTCCTTGAACGATGCGCAGCGCGCGAGCACGTCCCGATCGCGAGTGGCCAGCCAGCCGATCCGGAGACCGGCCATCGCGAAGGACTTCGACATGACGCCCAGCGAGATGCCGCGCGGCGAGGCCTCGGCGCCGGCCGGCAGCCGGTCGCCATCGGCGAACTCCAGGAACCGATACACCTCATCGACCAGGAGATGCGCACCAGCGTCGTCCGCCACCGAGACGAGGGCATCGAACGTCCGCCGGTCGGGCAGCATCCCGGTCGGGTTATGCGGCGCGTTGACGACGATGAGCCGAGTCGCCGGCGTGACCTGCCGACGAAGGAGCTCGACGTCGAGGGCCCAACCGGTGTCCTCGCGCAGCTCATGGAGCGTGACGTCGGCACCGGTCGCGCGAGCGACCTCGTAGAGGCTCTGGTAGCCCGGCCACGTGACGACCGTGTGATCCCCCGGTCCGAGCATGACGTTGGCCAGGCAGAAGATCGCCTCCTCGGCCCCGGCGAAGACCAGCACGTCGTCCGGTTCGATGCCCTCGTACAGCGCCGCGATCTCGGTGCGCAACAGGGGATGGCCGGTCGACTCGGTGTAGCCGAGCGTCAGGGCCTCCCACATCGCCCGTGTCTGCTCGTCGGCCAGCTCGAGAAGGTCGGCCATCGGGTAGCCCTGCACATCGGAGGCGCACAGGAGGTGATCGACCGCGAACTCCCAGCGGGCGAAGTAGCGCTCGAGGGCGAAGTCGGCGATACGCATCGCCCGCATCATCGCCGACGGCCGGTCGCCGGTGCGTCGGTATGCTGGGCCGATGACCGACCGGACCATCGTGATCGCCGGCTCGCCCACCGCGCTCGGAGGCCATTTCGGCGGGATGGAGCGCGGACCGGCCCTGCTCCGGGCGGAGGGTCTCCGCGACCGACTGGCCGAGCGGCCCGCGCTGGCCGGCACGACCTGGCTCGACCACGGCGACGCGGCGAACGAACCCGGCTGGGTCGAGGACGCCGATCCGCGCGCGAAGAACCTCGACCGGATCGTCGACTATCTCGGACGCCTGGCAGGCCACGTCCAGACGGGGCTCGCCCAGGGCGACCTCGAGGGGAACGGCGAGACCGCGCTGCTGGCGCTGGGTGGCGACTGCACCACCCATGCCGGGGTCATGGCCGGCATCCGGCGTGCACGACCCGGCGTGCGCCTCGGGCTGGTTTGGTTCGATGCGCACGGGGACTTCAACACCCCCGACACGACCCCATCCGGGAATGTCTGGGGGATGCCGTTCGCGATGATCTGCGGTCGGGGGGACCCGCGGCTCGTCGCCGCAGCCGAAGGACCGAGCGTCCGCGAGGTCGATGCCGGGCTCTGTGGCGGCCAGGTCCTGGACGAGCTGGAGTCGCGCATGCTCGCGGCGGGCGGCGTGGCCCAGTTCGGAGCGGGCATGCTGGCGGACCCCGCGGGCCAGGCGGCGCTCGCCGGCTGGGCGGCGACCGTGTCCCAGCGCATCGACGCCTGGTACGTCGCGTTCGACATGGACGCCCTCGACGGGTCCGGGCGTTGGGCCATCGCGATGCCGGAGGACCACGGGCTGTCGCTCGAGACCTCCGTCGCGAGCGTCCGGCTGATCGCCACGAGCGGGGCACCGGTCGTCGGCTTCGGGGCGACGGCCGTCATGGCCCGGGACGGGGCGGACGTCCGGGCCACCGTCGACGCCATCGCCAGGCTTGCCGAAGCCGCGCTGGCCGACCCGGCGACCGGCGGCTAGTCGAGCCGGACGAACCCGGCGGCGAACTCGCGGAACGTCGCCTCGTCGACGCCGGTGGCGACCGCCAACCAGCTCGGTGTCTCGGCGCGGCCGACGACGATGGCGTAACCCCCGTCATCGACGGTCACGAGCGTGCCGGGCTGGTCGCCGAACTGGGCCTCGCCCGTATCGGTGCCGGCCGGGACGCAGCCGTCGGACGTCTCGCAGAACCCGCCCTCCTGGAGCGTCAAGGTCGCCCCGGACGGGCCCTTGTACGAGATGCTGAGCTGGCCGACCCCCCGACCGCTGTACGACCCCGTATCGACGAACCAGCGAGCCGGGAGGACAGGGCAGTACACCGGCCAGTCGATGTTCTGGGCGGCTTCGACGAAGAAGGCGCGGTTCGCATCAGTGCCCGCGCACGCCTGTACAGCCTCCTCGGGTGGCAGCGACGACGTGGGCAGCACCCCGGGTGACTCGGTCGCGACACCAGGTGACTCCGTCGGGATGTCCGTGGGGGACGATGACGGTGACGGCGCGATCGTCGGGCTCGGGGCAGCGCTCAAGGAGGGCTGCTCCGAGGCGACGGCGACGGGCGACGGCGTGCTCCGGTCGGTCGGATCACCCGCGATGCACCCACCCACCACCGCGAGCGCGACGACGCCAGCGCCAAGGAGATGGAGCGTGCGGGACCGGGAACGGGCCGCGACGGCACGACCCGGGTGGGTCGGTCGGGGTCGGGTCACGCCGGGGAGGGTAGCACGGGACGTTTGGGAGCCTCCGTGACCGTCAGCCGGACCGCGACCGCCGGGCGGACCAGGTCGTCGGTGGATGGGGGACGGTCGGCCGCCAGTGCTCGAGCGTGCAGGAACGGTCCTGCGTGGGTGACGACGACGGCGGGACGACCCGCTGCGACGACGTCGGCCCATGCCGCATGCACCCGCCCGGCCAGCGATGCGTGCGTCTCGCCGTCCGGCCAATCGATGGCGAGGACACCGTCGGCAAGCGCCGAGGCCAGGTCCGGGGCGAGGGCCGCCAGCTCGTCGAACGTCCGTCCCTCGGCGATCCCGACGTCCGCCTCACGCCAGCGATCGTCGACCTCGACATCGCGCAGACCCGCGGCCGCGGCGATGGCCCTCGCCGTCGCGACGGCCCGTCGGGACGCGCTGCTGACGACCCGCGTCGCCAGCGACAGGTCCGGCGCCAGCTCGAGTGCCAGCCGGTCGGCCTCGGCCTCGCCGGCCTCGGACAGCGGCGGATCGCTGACCCCGCAGTAGCGCACGCCCGACCAGGCCGTCGACGCGTGCCGGACCAGGATGACGCGCATCAGCGTCGACCCGGATCCGGAACACCGGCGGGACCCGACACGCCGGCCGAGTCGAACGTCGCCATCCCGTCGCGGATCGCGATCCCCGCGTCCACGAGACCCATCGCCAGCGCCGCACCCGTCCCCTCCCCCAGCCGCAGGTCGAGCTCGAGCAACGGGCGGAGCCCGAGCCGTTCGAGCAGGACGGCGTGACCGGGCTCGACGCTCCGGTGCGCGGCGATGCAGCGTCGCTCGGTGCCCGGCGCGAGCGCGGCCGCGATGAGCGCGGCGGCTCCGGTGATGAAGCCGTCGAGGATGACCGGCACGCGTGCCGCGACGCCGCCCAGCAGCACCCCCACCAGGACACCGATCTCGAATCCGCCCACGGCGGCGAGCACGTGGATGGGGTCCGCCGGAGCCGGATGATGACGGCCGAGCGCGCGCGACACGACGTCGATCTTGCGCGCGTGCCCCTCGTCGTCGATGCCCGTGCCGCGTCCCGTGACCCGCTCGGCAGGCAGCCCGGTCATGGCCGCCGTGACCGCACTCGCGGCAGTGGTGTTCCCGATCCCCATCTCCCCGACGCCGATCAGCTCGGCACCGTCGGCGACGACCGTCGACCCGACCATCAGCCCGATGCCGACCGCGCGAAGTGCCTCGTCGCGGGACATCGCCGGACCCCCGGTCATGTCGTCCGTCCCGGCGCGGATCGGCACACTGACCAACCTGGCGACCGGCGTCCCGACATCCGGGATCGGGCGGGCGACGCCGGCATCGACCACCGTGACGTCGGCGCGGACGAGGGCGGCGAGTGCGTTGATCGCCGCGCCACCGGCCAGGAAGTTCGCGACCATCTGGGGCGTCACGTCGGCCGGGTACGCCGACACGCCCTGACCCGCGACGCCGTGATCGGCGGCCGCGACGACGATCGTCCGTCGATCGAACGTCGCGTGCGGGTCACCGGTGATACCGGCCAGCTGGACGACGAGGGCCTCGAGCCGGCCGAGGCTGCCGGGCGGCTTGGTCAGGGCGTCGAGACGGGCAGTCGCGGCGGCCATGGCGAAGTCGTCGAGCGGCCCGAGCGCCCGGATCCGGTCCTGGACGTGCCGGAGGGCCTCACGATCGGTCATCGCGGACCCTTGAGCGTGACCGGCAGGCCCGCCACGAAGAGGTAGGCCTCGTCGGCCCGGGACGCGAGGCGCTGATGGGCGATCCCGACGAGGTCGCGATACGCCCGCGCGTTCGGGTGCATCGGCACGATGCCCAGCCCGACCTCGTCGCTGACCACGACCGTGGGCCCCGGCCGCGCGTCGATCGCCGCGAAGGCAGCGGCGACCGGCCCGTCGAGGATGGGGTCGATCGCGGGAGTCTCATCCCCCAGGAGCGTGCTCAGCCACAGAGTGAGACCGTCGATGAGCACGGGCTCCGCGGGGTCCGTGGCCTTGATCGCGGCCTCCAGGTCGGCCCCGACGTCGATGGTCGGCCAGTCCGCCGGCCGCTCGAGCCGATGGCGGCGGATCCGGTCGTCGAGCTCCTCGTCGCCGGCCCATGCCGTGCCGAGGAACCACGCGCGTCCGTCCCCGGCGAGGCGGCTGGTCGTCGCGAGACCGAAGCGGCTCTTGCCGCTGCGGGTCCCGCCGAGCGCCAGGATCAGGGGCGTCGCCATGGTCCGCTCAGGCCACCACGATGGCCGCGGTCGCGAGACCGGCCACCACCGACAGCTCGACGATCGCGCCCAGCCCGTCACCGTCGAGCGCGCCCCTCCGTGCGATCAAGATCGCACCGGCGCCGATCCCGAGCGCGATGGTCCCGCCACCACTGGCCGCGACCGCGAGCCAGCGGTCATCGAGGATCCGGGCGGCCATCGCCAGCAGCGCGACTGCGACGAGCGCCGAGGCCACCGCCAGCAGCGCATCGGTCGCCGTCACGCGCTCGGCGAACCACGAGCCGAGCCGAGCATCGGTCGCCGCGCCGATCGAGCGCACGATGATGACCGGGACCACCCGCGATCCGGCAGCCACACCGATGAGCGCCAGCCCCGCCGGGACAGCACCGATCGAGCCGCTGAGGCTGGCCAGGGCGGCCACCTCGGCGGCGATGACGACGACGATGGCGATGACGCCGCCCGCGCCGAGGGACGGGTCCTTGCGCGCTCGCTCGGCGGTGACGGCGTCCGGGGCGCTGAGCGCGTCGGCCGTATCGGCCAGGCCATCGAGATGCATCCCGCCCGTGACGACCGCGATCGCCGCGACCGCGCCGAGAGCGCCGATCCACGGCTCTCCGGCCGGTCCGGCAAGGAGCACCAGCGGGATCGCACCGACGACCCCGATGAGGGCGCCGACGAGACCGAACGCGGCCGCCCCGGGCCCGTCGGTCGGGACGACCGTCAGAGGTAGGCGGGTCAGCAGCGTCACGGCGCCGCGCATGGTCGACACGTCAGGGCGCCGCGACCGGTAGACGGACGAGCGCCGGGTCGACGCCGAAGACGTCGCGGATCCGCCCGGCACCGAGGGTCTCCGCGGGCGGCCCGTCGGCCACGATCCGGCCACCGGCAAGCATCACGACGCGGGGGAAGAAATGCGCGGCCAGGGCCAGGTCGTGGAGGACCGCGACGACCGTCGTCCCGTCGCGCCGGTTCAGCTCGACGAGCAGCTCCATGACGTCGACCTGGTGGCGGATGTCGAGGTGCGCCGTGGGCTCATCCAGGACGAGGATCGGCGCGGACTGGGCGACCGCGACGGCGATGAACACGAGTTGCCGCTCACCCATCGACAGCTCACGGACGTCACGATGGCGGAGGTGGTCGATGCCGACACGCTCCATCGCCCGCTCGACCGCGGCGATGTCGGTCGGGCGCAAGCCGGTGAGCGGTGGATCGTGCGGCAGGCGGCCCAGGGCGACGACCTCGGCGACGGGCATCGCGAACGGCAGGTCGGCCACCTCCGGGACGACCGCGATCGTCCGGGCGAGCGTCGTCCGATGGACGCGATCGATCCGTTCGCCGAGGACCGTCACGGCTCCCGTGCGTGGGGTCAGGACGCCGGTGATGGCTCGGAGAAGGGACGACTTGCCGGCACCGTTGGGGCCGACGAGGGCGAGCCGCTCGCCGGTGGTCACGACCAGATCGGCACCGTCCACCACCGTCCGGTCGGCGTACCCGATGGTGAGGCCGTCGATCGCGATGACCGGTGCGGCCGACGCCAGGGTCACAGCTCGTACCCCGATCTGGTCCTGTGGAGGAGGAAGAGGAAGAACGGGGCTCCGAGCAGCGCCATCACGACGCCGACGGGGATGTCGCCGGCCAGCCTGGCCCCCAGGTCGGCAGCGGACAGCAGCGCCGCACCGGCGATCGCGGAGAGCGGCAGCACCCGATGCGCAGCAGGCCCGACGAGCAGGCGGACCACGTGCGGCACGACGAGCCCGACGAAGCCGATGAGCCCGCTGATCGCGACGGCGGCCGCGGTCGCCATCGACGCCAGGGCGAGGAGGATCGCGCGTTCGCGGGTCACATCGATGCCGAGGTGGCGCGCCGCCGCGTCGCCGAGCAGCATGCCATCCAGGGATCGCCCGCGGGCCATGATCAGCAGCGACGCCCCGATGATCAGGGGCGCCGCGACGAGGAGCCGGATCCAGGACGCGCCACCAAGGCCGCCGAGCAGGAACGAGAAGATCTGGCGCAGCTCGACGCCGGAGACGTACATCGCCATCGTGAGCATCGCGGCGAGCACCGACCCGACGGCGTAGCCGGTCAGCAGCAGGCGGGTCAGGCCGCCCGCTCCCCCGGTGCCGCCCAGCCGGAACACCAGCCAGGCCGAGCCGAGGGCTCCCGCGAAGGCGAGCGCGTGGAGGAGTCCGAATTCGACGAGCACGAGCTGGATCGGCAACAGCACGGCGATGGCTGCGCCGACCGCGGCTCCGGACGCCGTCCCGAGCACGTACGGGTCGGCGAGTGGGTTGCGGAGCAGCCCCTGGAACGTCGTGCCCGCGACGGCCAGCCCGCAGCCGATGAGCATCGCGGTGAGCACGCGTGGCAGGCGGAGATCCCAGACGATGGCCTCGGTCGCAGGCGTCCACGTCATGCCGATATCGATGCCGGCGGTGCGGGACAGGATGACCGCGATCGTCTCGCTCGGGCCGATCCGGACGGTGCCGAGGCCGACGCCGAGGACGAGGGTCGCGAGCAATGCGACCCCGGCGATGATGCCGACGACGAGCGGCCGAGCGCGCACCCACGCGGCGAGACCGTGGGTCTCGAGGTCGCGCGGGAGCGTCCCGGCCGCCACGCTCGAGCTACCCCGCGGCCGGCAGCGTCACGTCGGGCCAGATGGCTGACGCGAGGTTGCGCAGGCCGAGCGGCAGGCGCGGTCCCGGACGAGTGATCTCGATGTCCCGGACGGGGCGGATGTCGCCATTCCGGACGGCCGTCAGCGCGTCCCACCCGGGTCGGGCGGCGACCGAATCGGGGGTGGGTGCGTAGAACGGATTGGTGCCGAGGATGATCAGCTCGGGGTCCTCCGAGATCAGCGACTCGAGCGAGATCTCGTACGTGTTCGGGTCACCGGTGGTGATGGTGTCCGCACCGGCGAGGGTCACCATCTCGGCGACGAACGACTCCTCGGCAGGCGCGAAGATCGCCCCGGTCGTCGAGTCGTAGCCGACCTCGTAGAGCACGCGCGGCTTGGGCGACCGGCTTGACACGGCCCCGCTGATGGCGTCGATCTCGGCCTGCATGTCGGCGGCGAGCGTCGCCGCGGCCTCGGCCGTGCCGGTCGCCGCCCCGATCAGTTCGATGTCCGCATAGACGCCGTCCACCGACGGCGCGTAGACCACGATCACCGGCACGTCCAGGTCTCGGAGTCGCGTGATGGCATCGGCCGGGGTGAAGCCCAGCCCGCCCGCCAGCACCAGGTCGGGTTCGAGTGCGACGACCTTTTCGACATCGACGCTCGAGAACGTCGCGACGTCGGGCAGCGCGACCGCCTCCTCTGGGAAGTCGCTGCCGTCGTCGGTCGCGACGACGCGGTCGCCTGCGCCGAGCGCGAACAGGATCTCCGTCGTCGCGGGGGTGAGCGAGATGATCGCGTCGGGTTCGGATGCGACCTCGACCGCGGTGCCTTCATCGTCGGTGACCGTGACGGGGAAGGCCGGGGCGGCTGTGGGACTCGGTGTCGAGATGTCGGCGCTGGCGGATGGCGAGGCCGTTGCCGATGGGGCGCTCGGGGAGGCGGCACCGGACGTGCAGCCGCTCACGAGGGCGGCCAGGACGAGCAGCGCGAGGACGACGCCGCGGCGTCGATCGGGAAGGAGCATCGAACAGGTCTCCGGTGGCAGGGGGCCGGCCGGAGGGGTCGCAGAGACGCGAAACCCCTCGCTTCGACATCGAAGGAGGGGTCAGGTGATTCGCTGCACGGGGCCTGCCTACCTTTCTCTCGAAGGTTCGAGCATGCACCGCGCAGTCGGCGACCGGACTTCCGCCCGAGGGCGGTTCACCGTAGCGGGACTGTGCCGGAATCACACCGGCTTCGCGACGTCGCGGCGGTCGTGGTGGAACGACCGCGGGAGCGTAGCACACCCTGCCTGGCGCACCCCCTCCAGATAAGTCACGGGTAAGCGGCGATCCGTAGGATGCCCACCTCGCCACCCCTCCGCCGGTCGACAAGCCCGCCGGTGGGAGACGTCGCAGCATGGAGACGAGATGGGTCCGTCGAGCCGGTCCGGGGGTCGCCGCGATCGGCGCACTGGCGATGGTCGCCTCGGCGACGGCCAGCGCGCCGTCGCCGAGCTGGGATCCACCGCCCTGTCCCGGCGTCCCGGCGTCTGGCACCGCACGGATCGGCGCCTGGTTCCGACTGGACCCGATCCTGGAGGACGGCGTCATCGTCGGCCAGGACGTCAGCATGGGCTGGGCAGATCGCCCGGTCCCGTGGCGGATCCGGCTCGAGGCGGAGTCGTTCGCGAGCGGGCCCACGGCAGGAACGGTGGTCGTCGGGACCGACGACGGGCACGCATCGACGCTGTCGCTGATCGATCTCCAACGCGGCTGCGGCTGGACGCTCGGGACGTCCGCCGACGTGATCCGGAACGGGGTGCTCGGACCGGATGGCGCGATCGTCGAGAGCCGGGTCGACCGCCGGACGCGTGCCGATCTCGGCGTGTGGCGCCGGCCGCTCGACGGCAGCGCGCCGTCACGGCTGCTCGCGCCGCTGCGGACCGACGCGCGCTTCGGGCCGACGTGGGCCACGGACCTTGGCTGGAGCGATGACGGAGCGACGCTGGTGGTGGCCTCGTGTGGAGAGGTGGCCTGTCGCTACCGGCTCCTGCCCCTCGCAGGTGGCCCCGTCGCTGCGATCACCGACCCGACCCTGGGCACGGTGGTCGGGTTGGCGGACGGTCGGCTCGTAACCCGCGGGGCGTGTCGCGGCCTGCCCTGTCCGGTAGTGTCGATCCGCCCCGACGGATCGGATCGCATGGTCCTCGACGACGCGGCGGGCCTGGCCGTGCTCGCCCGGGACGACGCGGGTCGAGGCGTCGTGGTCCACGAGCTCGCGGCGGGCAGCACGTCCCTGCGCTCGGTCCGGCCGGACGGTCGGGACGGCCGTGTCCTGCCGGCTGCGCCCCCAGGCCTCCGCCTGGTCGCCGACGCGGCCTGGACCGGCGGCGCCACGGAGCATCCGCCGGACCTCCTGGTCTTCGCGCCGGACGGCCTCATCCCAGGCTCCGGCGTCCGATCGGCACGGCTGCGTGCCATCGCGACCCACACGCCTGTCTCCATCCTCGAGGTGTCCCGATGACCCGGACGTCGCGCGTGCTATCGGTCGCCATGGCAGCGCTCCTTGCGCTCGCCGGCCCTGCGGCCGCGCACGGCCCGGACCCGAGCCTCGGCGGTGCGCTGTTCGAGCAGAACCAGGTGCTGGAGTTCCGCTGGCGTCCGGGCTCCGAGCCGCCCGGGGCGGTCCGGAACGCGATCCTCG
>DATBMM010000090.1:0-1740 GCA_036554825.1 Candidatus Limnocylindrales bacterium | reverse complement strand
AGGAGGTCGCCGATCAGCTCGGTCATCGACCCGACGATCGACCGGCCGCGCTCGAGAAACTCGCGAACGACGGCCTCGTCGTCGACCTGGCCGTCGAGGATGAGGTCGAGATAGCCGGACAGACCGGTCAGCGGCGTGCGCAGCTCGTGGGCGACCGTCGAGACGTAGCTCACCCGCTCCGCTTCACCGGCGCGCCACGATGCGAGCTCGCGCTCGGTCGACATCTGCTCCGTCACGAGGGCGAGGGCGACGGCGGCGTGACGCGCGATGGCCGGCGACAGGCGCTCGGTCAGGGCCTCCGCGTCGCGCGTCCGCAGGAACGAGAACCCGAGGGTGACCTCGCCGGCCGACGGGATGGGCACCCACGCGAAATGCGCCGGGGCCGGCTCCGCTGCGGTGGTTCCGCCCGCCCGGTCCGCCTCGGCGGGCGCCCGGGTGGCGACGACGATCTCGGCCGGCGCCGCGGCGGCTCGCCGCGCCCGGCTCCGAGGGGCGGCCGCGTCGAGCCAGGCGGCCAGCTCGAGGGCGGCCGGGCGATCGTCAGGACCGGACGCCGCGACGGCGACGCGACGCTGCTCGCCGTCAGCCACGACCGCGGCCCGCACCGCGCCGACGGTCCGAGCAAGCAGGTCGAGCAGGCCGGCCAGCCGAGCCTCGGCGGGGCGCCCGGAGGCAAGGACGTCGAGCGCCTTCGCGAGCAGGCGCCGCTCGTCATCGGCCTGGCGGTCGGCGGCGCGCCGGGACTGCCGGCGCCGTTCGACGAACGGGCGCGGTGGCGGGATGGTCGGCCCGACGGACGGGATCGGGCCAGGCGCGGACGCTGACGGCTCCGTCATACGGGACCATCGTCCGGCCCCGGTGCATCCTGGCGACATCCCCCGACGGCGCTCACGGCGGCCGCCGAAGGTACCGGCTAGGTCGTCCGGGTGGTGCTCCGCACGGGCCGTCCGAGCGTGCGTCGGACGACGTCGACCACCTCGTCGACGTAGCGGTCAGCCTCGCCGCGCTCGGCGGCGGTCCGCACGCAGCCCTGGACGTGGTCCTCGAGGATCAGGACGGACAGTGCATCGACGGCGGCCCGGAGGGCGGCGGTCTGCTGCAGGATGTCGACGCAGTACTCCTCGCGTTCGATCATCCGCGCGATGCCGCGTACCTGGCCCTCCATCCGGGACAGGCGACGCATCAGTTGGGCCGTGTCCTTGCTGTAGCTGTGCCGGAAGTGGCTGGGATCGGGCGCCGCGACGCGACGTGACGAGGAGCTGGCCATAGGCGCATGATACCCCCAGGGGGTATCGGCTCGCAATGGCATCGCGACGCGACCGACGCTCATGTCGTCGCCGGCGCCGGCGTGGCTCGGGTAGACTGGCGGCAGATGGACTCCCGCACCCCGTTCGCCCATGCCAGCGAAGCGGAGATGGCTCGCATCCTGGACTTCTACGAGGTCCGCTGGGAGTACGAACCCCACACCTTCCCGATCCTGTGGAACCTCGACGGCGAGGTCGTCGAGAGCTTCTCGCCGGACTTCTTCCTGCCGGACCTCGACCTGTACCTCGAGATGACCACCCTGCGGCAGAAGCTGGTCCGCAAGAAGAACCGGAAGCTCCGCCGGCTGCGAGAGCTCTACCCGTCGATCAACATCAAGCTCTTCTACGCCCGTGATTTCCGCGCCCTGATGCTCAAGTACGGGAAGCTGGCGCTGGTCGACGGCCTGTCGGGCTCGTCGGGTCAGGTCGCGACGCC
>DATBMM010000079.1:0-5218 GCA_036554825.1 Candidatus Limnocylindrales bacterium | reverse complement strand
TATCGGCACCGCGTCCGAGGCGATGACGACCGAGGAGATCGTCGCCCTCAACCGCGCGCACACGTTCTTCTCGTGGTCGGTCCAGGGTGCCGTCGACCCCATCGTGATCGACCGCGCCGAGGGCGTCTGGCTGTACACCCCCGACGGTCAGCGCATCCTCGATTTCAACAGCCAGCTGATGTCGGTGAACATCGGCCACGGCGACCGGCGCGTGATCGACGCGATCACCCAGCAGGCGACCAGGCTGCAGTACGTCCAGCCGGCATTCGCGACCGAGATCCGTGGGCGGCTCGGCAGGAAGCTGGCCGAGATCATGCCCGGCGATCTCGACAAGGTGTTCTTCACGCTCGGTGGTGCCGAGGCCATCGAGAACGCGATCAAGCTCGCCCGCCACGTCACCGGCCGGTACAAGGTCCTGGCGCGCTATCGCGCCTACCACGGCGCGACGATGGGGGCGATGACGCTGACCGGCGACCCGCGCCGCTGGGCGAACGAACCAGGGCTCGTCGGCGTCGTCCGCTATCCCGACACACACCGCTGGGGCGAGAAGGAGCCCCGGCCGGTCGAGGAAAGCCTGCAGGGCCTCGAGGACGTCATCCGCTACGAGGGTCCGCAGACCATCGCCGCGGTCTTCCTCGAGACCATCGTCGGCACGAACGGCATCCTCATCCCGCCCGATGGCTATCTCCAGGGTGTCCGGGAGATCTGCGATCGGCACGGCATCCTGATGGTCGCGGACGAGGTCATGGCGGGCTTCGGGCGGACGGGTCGCTGGTTCGCGGTCGACCACTGGGACGTCGTCCCCGATCTGATGACGATGGCCAAGGGGTTGACCTCGTCCTACCTGCCGCTGGGCGCGGTCGCGATGCGTCATCCGATCGCGGAGGCGTTCCAGGACAAGATGTTCTATGGCGGCCTCACGTACTCCTCCCACCCGGTGTCGCTGGCCGCGGCGCTGGCGACGATCTCGGTCTACGAGGAGGACGGGCTCATCGAGAACGCCGCCCGTCTGGGCGTCACGATGCGCGAGCACCACGCGCGGCTGGCGGCGAAGCACCCATCGGTCGGCGCGACGCGCAATCTCGGGTTGTTCGGGATCCTCGACCTCGTTCGAACGCGCGAGCCGTGGACGCCGATGACGCCGTTCAACGGCAGCTCCGACGAGATGAAGGCCATCGGCAAGTACCTGCGCGAGCACGGGCTCTACACGATGATCGCCAACAACTCGATCCACACGAACCCGCCGTTGTGCATCACCGAGGACGAGCTGGCGCAGGGGTTCGACATCCTCGATGGGGCGCTCGACATCGCCGACCAGGCGGTGACCGGCTGAGCGACGTGGCGACGACCGTGATCCAGCGCGATCGGACGTCGGTCTGGCGCGGATCGTCGGTCCGCTCGAGAGCGCGCCCGCTCGTTACCTTCGGGCTGTTCCTGCTGGTCATCCTGGCGGTCTGGGAAGGGGTGAAGTTCCTCGGGGGCGGTCCTTGGCGCCCGATCGGTGCCGGCCCGGGCGCTCCGGTCGTCTGGGATCCGCCGTTCCGCTGGGCATTCGCGAACGACCTGAACCTGCCCCACGTCTGGAACATCGTCTATGCGCTCGGCCAGCCTTTCCAGCGCAACGCGGATCAGAGCCTCGCCGAGTACCTGGTGGGCGCCTCGCTGTACACCTGGCGCGAGGCAGGAATCGGTTTCCTGCTGGGCGCGTTCCTGGGGCTCCTTCTCGCGACGATCTTCGTGCACTCTCGATTGCTCGAGCGAGCGTTCGTCCCGTATGTCATCGCGAGCCAGACGATCCCCATCATCGCGCTCGCTCCGCTGATCGTCTTCGCCCTCGGCCAGGGGATCCTCTCGGTGGTGATCATCGCCACCTACCTGACGTTCTTCCCGGTCACCATCGCGATGATCCGCGGCTTGCGCTCGTTCGACCCGCGCTCGCTCGAGCTGATGCGCTCCTATGCGGCCTCGCGCGCCACGATCTACTGGAAGCTGCGGTTGCCGGCATCCATGCCATACCTGTTCACCGCCCTCAAGATCGCGGCGAGCGCGAGCATCGTCGGGGCCATCATCGGCGAGGACACCGGTGGCATCCAGGCCGGTCTCGGTCGGGTCATCACGACGTTCAACCAGTACTACATCACCGGTCCTGAGAAGCTCTGGGCGGCCATCCTCGCGGCCTCGCTCCTCGGCGTCGTGTTCTTCGGCTGCATCAGGCTGGCGGAGGTGCTGATCCTGCGTGGCCGGACCGCTCCGAGCACGACGTGATGCGGAGATGAGCGGGCCAGACGGCATCGATCGCGCGGACCGGGTCGTCCGGTTGTCCGGCGTCGGTAGGGTCTTCGCCCGGCGTGACGGCTCGGTCATGACGGCCCTCGAGGGCATCGACCTCGACATCCGGCGTGGGGAGTTCGTGTCGCTCATCGGACCGTCCGGCTGCGGCAAGTCGACCCTCTTGCGGATCATCGGCGACCTTATCAGCCCGTCCAGCGGCAGCGCCATCGTGAACGGCAAGCCCGCCGAGCGGGCCCGCCTGGATCGCGATTACGGGATGGTCTTCCAGGCCCCGGTGCTCTTCGATTGGCGGACGGTCGAAGACAACGTCAAGCTGCCGCTCGAGATCCAGGGCCTGGACGCGGCGCGTCGCCAGGCCAGAGCGGCCGAGATGCTCGACCTGGTGGAGCTCGAGGACTTCGTCCATCACTACCCGTGGCAGCTGTCTGGCGGGATGCAGCAGCGGGTGGCGATCGCGCGGGCGCTCGCGTTCGAGCCCTCGATCCTGCTGATGGACGAGCCATTCGGGGCCCTCGACGAGATGACCCGCGAACGCATGAACTCCGAGGTCCAGCGGATCTGGGAACGGACGGGGACGACGATCGTGTTCGTCACCCACTCCATCCCGGAGGCCGTGTTCATGTCGTCGCGGGTCGTGGTCATGAGTCCGCGCCCGGGCCGGATCGCCAGCGTGATCGACGTGGACCTGCCGCGTCCACGCGATGAGGAGACGCGCGAGAGCGATCGCTACTTCGAGTTGGTCACCCAGGTCCGCGAGGCGCTGCGCGGCCGCGACGGGCTGACCGACCCCGACACCGAAGCGATCGCGTCGGCCCGACGCACGTCGACCGAGGGTGCGGTCGGATGAGTGCGGGCGCTGGAGCGGTGTCGGGTCGTCCGCTCGGGTCGGGGGCCGGTCGGCGAGCTGATGCCGGTCGCCGGATCGTGGACTATGCCCCAGCCGTGATCGTGTTCGTGGGTGCGATCGTGGCGTGGGAACTGATCGTCGGCGCGCTCGGGCTGCGTGCCTTCATCCTGCCCCGTCCGTCGGCGATCGTCGCCGCGCTGGCGGACAACTGGGCGACCGGCCGCTTCGGCTTATTGCCGTCATGGCAGGCGACGGTGTTCGAAGCGGTCGGCGGACTGCTCATCGGGACGGTAGCGGGCGTCGGGACGGCGTTCCTGACCGCGCGCTGGGCCACGGCCCGGAATACCCTCATCCCGATCGGGGTGGCCGCCGGCGCGATCCCGATCATCGCGTTCGCGCCCTTGATGAACAACTGGTTCGGGGCGCTCTCGCCGCTGAGCAAGATGATGATGGCGGCGGTCCTCGTCTACTTTCCGGTCATGGTCAATGTCACCCGAGGCCTGACCGCTACGGAGCCGGCCGCGCTCGAGCTGATGCGTTCCTACGCCACGTCCGAATGGACGGTCCTGCGCAAGGTCCGCGTCCCGACCGCCCTCCCGTATTTCTTCACGGCCCTCAAGGTGGCCACGACGCTCAGCCTGATCGGCGCGATCGTCGGGGAGTATTTCGGTGGATCGTCGTTGGTCCTCGGCCGGATCATCGTCCAGGCCTCGAGCGCGCTGCGCTTCGACGTCACCTGGGCGGCCGTCCTGCTGGCCGCGGTGACCGGTATCGTGTTCTACTTGGCCGTCGTCATCTTTGAACGGATCTTCATCCCCTGGCACGCGTCCGTCCGAGCGGATGAGCCGTAAGGCGTGCCGCGCGACGAGAACGACCCCGCGGGGTCGAAGGTATCTGGAGGAGGAGTCATGAAGCGATCCAGGATGGTCCTGGCACTGGCCGCGACGGCCAGCATGCTGCTCGCCGCATGTACGGGCGGTGGAGCAGCGACCAGCGCGCCCTCGGCGAGCGAGCCTGCACCGAGTGCGTCCGCATCGACCGAGCCGTCTGCCAGCGCACCGGCCGAACTGACCAAGGTGAGCCTGCAGCTCCAGTGGGCGCCGCAGGCCCAGTTCGCCGGTTACTTCGCCGCCAAGGATCAGGGCTACTTCGAGGCGGCCGGCCTCGACGTCACGATCGACGATGGTGGGCCGACGGTGGTCCCGCAGCAGGTCGGCTCGGCGCCCGACGGCCCCGAGTTCACGATCTCGTGGGTACCCAAGGTGCTCGAGGCCCGCGAGGCCGGGTCCGACCTCGTGAACATCGCGCAGATCTTCCAGCGCTCGGGCACGCTCTCCGTGTCGTGGAAGGACTCGAACATCACGAAGCCGGCCGACTTCAAGGGCAAGAAGATCGGCGTCTGGGACTTCGGCAACGAGTTCGAGGTCACGGCCGGCGCCAAGAAGGCCGGTCTCGAGCAGGGCACCGACTACGAGAAGGTCATCCAGCCGTTCGACATGACGCTGCTGCTCTCACGGCAGATCGACGTCGCTGAGGCGATGATCTACAACGAGTACGCGCAGGTCCTGGAAGCGACCAACCCTGAGACGGGTGAGCTGTACCAGCCGACCGATCTCAACGTCATCAACTGGAACGATGAGGGCACAGCGATGCTGCAGGACGCGCTCTTCGCGCGTGCAGCGTGGCTCGCGGAACCCGGCAACGAGGACATCGCCAAGGCCTTCCTGAAGGCCTCGTTCCAGGGCTGGATCTACTGCCGCGAGAACCCGGACGACTGCATCCAGTCGACCGTCGATGCCGGCTCGCAGCTGCCTGCGGGGCATCAGCGTTGGATGATGAATGAGATCAACCCGCTGATCTGGCCATCGCCGAACGGCATCGGCATCATGGACCCGGCCCAGTGGCAGCAGACCGTCGATGTCTCGCTCGACGCGGGCATCATCAAGGCTGCGCCGCCCGCCGACGCATACCGGACGGATCTCGCCGAGGCGGCGCTCGCCGAGCTGGCCGACGCCGACACGAAGGGCGAGTCCTTCACCAAGGGCACCGTCGAGGTCACGCCCGGCGGCAACTGACGTA
>DATBMM010000071.1:0-6338 GCA_036554825.1 Candidatus Limnocylindrales bacterium | reverse complement strand
CGGGTACATGCACGAGAGCGTTCGTGGCAAGGACGAGGCGACCGAGGAGGGGTACCTGCTGCGCGGTCTCGAGGCGCTCGACTCGGTCCTGGGCCTCCGGCCGGTCGGCTATCGACCGCCGTCGTGCGACATGAACTTCCGGACGCCCGACCTCGTGGCCCGTCACGGGTTCAGGTACTGCTCCGGGATGATGGATTCCGACCATCCGTATCGATGGGCGTCTGGGCTCATCGAGCTGCCGATGCACTGGAGCCTCGACGACTGGAATCGATACAACTACGTGCCCGGCTACGCCGCGTCGCCGATCCTCCGACCGTCGGCCGTGTGTGATGCCTGGGCCGAGGAGCTCGACGCGATCGTCGAGATCGGCGGGCTGTTCGACCTGACGATGCATCCCTTCATCAGCGGCCGGCCGGCGCGTGTCGCGGCCCTGGAGGCGCTGATCGAGCGCGCGCAGTCGATGGATGGCGTCTGGGTCGCCGCCGGCGACGAGATCGCGGCGTGGGTGGCCTCGCTCGACCTGCCGCCGGTCACGCACGAACCACCCGTCCTCTAGCGCCCGGATCGTCGGCCATGGCGGTGCTCCTCGGGTTGGCCGCGGCACTGGCGTACGGCATCGGCGACTTCCTGGGCGGCCTCATCTCGCGTCGCATCCATTTCGGCCTGGTGTCCGTGATCGGGGCATCGACGGCGTTCGTCGCGACCGGTCTCGTCGTCCTGCTGTCGCCAACGCCGGCACCGGTCCCATCCGCACTGCTCTTGGGCGCGGCGAGCGGTATCGGCAGCGGCCTGGGGACGCTCGCGCTGTACCGCGGCCTCGGCCGCGGCCAGATGGGGATCGTGGCGCCACTGAGCGCCATCGGCACGGCCGCGGTGCCTGTCGTGATCGGCGTGGTGCTCGGCGACCGTCCGTCGACCATCGCCTGGGCCGGAGTCGCGCTGGCCTTCCCGGCGATCTGGCTCGTCTCGACATCGGGGGCGACCGAGCGCGACACCAGGTTCGCGGCCGGTGTCATCGACGGCCTGCTCGCGGGCGTCGGCTTCGCCTTGCTGCTGGTCGGTCTGGACCAGGCCGGGGAAAGCTCCGGCTTGTGGCCGGTCGTCGCGAGCCAGGCGGCCGCCTCTGTCGTCGTCGGCGCCTTCATGCTGGCTGCGCTGCGGTCGATCGATCGCCGCGACCTGCCGCGACGCCATCTCGTGGGCGCCGCGATCGTCGGGATCACCGGCGCGAGCGCCTCGGTCTTCTACTTCTGGTCGACCCACGAGGGTTTGCTCTCGATCGTGGCCGTGCTGACGTCGCTCTACCCGGCGGTCACGGTGTTGCTGGCCGCGGGAGTCCTTCGAGAGCCGATCAGCCGGCGCCAGGCGATCGGGCTGGCGCTGGCGGCGATCGCGGTCGTCCTGATCGTCCTGGCGTGACGTCGTCCCGCGGGGCCCAGCGGCCCGCCCCCACACGGTGATGCATATTCCCGGCCGAGGGGCGGACCATCGTTCGTTGATGCACATCGGCCGCATCGACTGAGTCTCGACCGCCAAGCTGGCTATGCGGCGAGGCCCGGCCCCGACCCACTGATGCGGCCGATAGACATCACTGAGAAGCACCCCATCCGGACCGGCGAAATATGCATCAGCACATTCCGTCGGGACCGTCCGTCCGGACCCGGCGGTGTCGCCCCGAGCTCATCGTCCCGAGCCCACCTCCCGATCAGGCGCCCGGCACGACCCTCAGCACGCCGACCATGCCGTACGCCTCGTGGCCGGGCAAGTGGCAGATGAACAGGTACTCCCCGGGTTGCTGGAACGTGACCGTGGTCGTCCGCAGATCGCCCGGAGCGAGTGACACCTCGTCCGGTCGGGCGCCGTGGTGGCCCTCCGAGCCGGTCCGATGGCGCTCGTGGAACGCGGCATCGCCGACGAGCCACTCGTGCTCGATCGGGTCGTCATTGACCAAGGTGACCGTGATCGGCACGCCGGCCGTCGCGACGACCTCGCGCGGGCTGAAGGCCGAGAAGTGGATCCCGATCGTGGCTGCGGTCACGCCCTTCGGTCCGCCCAAGCCCGGAGCGCGGACCCAGGCCGCGGCGATCCCCGCCAGGCCCAGCGACAGGACGATCCCGCCGACCAGCGCCAAGCGCCCTGGTCGGCGGGTCGAGAGGCGATCGGTCACGCGGGTCGCAGCCCCGAGTCGATCTGGTGCTTCGCGATCATCCAGATGATCGCCCCGACGCCGAGCGCGACGAACGACATGCCGGCGAACCAGCGCATCGCCGACATCACCGCCGGATCGGACGACCCTGGCATCTCGAGACCGGCGGCGACACGGGACGGCGCGTTGGCCCCCGACGCGTCCACCGCCAGGTCGAAGGCCAGCTGCGGTGCGCTGGCATCGATCGCGATCTTGGTGAGCCACGCCCGGTCGGGCACCCACTCCATGCCGCGGTCGGACCGCAGGTCGGAGAGCAGCAGCTCGTTCGCGGGAGCCGCGTGCGTCACGGACATCCCGTTGCGGCCGGTCGGGTAGGGCAGGAGTGCGGGCGACTGGTCGGTCATGAGGTACACGTCCGCCTGCACGACCTCGGCCTCCTGCTTGCCCAGACCGAGGATCCGCAGCGGGACCCACGGGTTGTCGGTCGGGATCGTGACGTGGACCGGAGTCCCGTCGCCGATGTTCTGGCCACGGGCCGCCGCCGCCTCACCGTCGAACGCCGCGGCGAGGAAGATCGGGCTGCGCCGCGCGTAGAAGTCGAGGACTTCGGGCGCATCGGGTGGGAGGCGGAAGCCATGGTCGGTCGCCCACGTGCCGACCTCCTGGGCGCCACCGCGCAGGACGGTGATATCCAGAGCGTCGATGGTGACCTCCATCAGGACCTCGGCGCTGGCCGCTTGGCGCACGGCAGTGTCGAAGCCGAACGCCTCCGGCGCTGGTGGGTCGGTCTCGCGGAGCAGCCGCTGGAGCGTCCAGTCGCCGCCCTTCTCGACCGATGTCGGGACCCCGGGGAGTGGCGTGAGGCTGCCGAAGGCACCCCCGCCCCCGGCGAACTCGAACGAGGTGATGTAGTGCTCGACCCCGTCGTGGTAGCCCGCGAACGTCGTCGTCCGCAGGAGATTGACCGCCCCGTTGGGTCCGATGAGCCCGCCGCAGGCGAGAGCGGGGGCCGCGCTGATCGCGACCAGGAGGAGCCCGGCGGCGAGGGCGATGGTGCGCCGGCCGGCTCGAGTGATCGATCGCATCGAACGATCCTCCTGTGGGACGGCCGGCCCACGGGCATCGATGGGGTCCGGTCCGCCGTTGGGGGTGAGACTCCCGAACCGCGGCGGATGTTCCGTAGCGGTTCGGGGTCCCGTGCCCTCCCGGCGTTCCGTGGTGCGTCGACGCTCAGCGGCGTGAGGCGGCGATCGCCTTGCGGAACCCGTCGATGGCGTCCCAGGCCACGATCGCGACCACGCTCACCCCGATGATCACGCCCGTCACGCCGAGCCACGTCCCGTCGGTCGCGGCCGTCACCTTGGCCACCAGCGCCGGGTTGAACAGCAGGTCGTTCTGGAGCAGCCAGACGGCCGGCACCGCGAACGCGGCACCCAGCAGCGCGTTGCCGATCGCGAAGGTCATGGTCCATCGACCGCGCATGTAGAGCGCGATCGCGAACGCGATCTCGAGGACGGAGACCGCCACGAAGTAGGGCAGCCAGAACGACCACAGGGCCGGGTCGAACAGCGCGAACGCCTGGCCGTCGAGCACGATCGGCGGCTGCAGCTGGACCCACAGGATCCCGCCGATGACGAGCACGTTGGCGATCACGGTGCTGGCGACCTCGAAGATCCCGAGGCGGCCGTCGTCCGGCAGCTCCGGCAAGGCATCGACCGTCCAGGCCGCAGGCGTACCCGTCGACAGCTCCTGGTCACCGAAGCGCTCGAGCAGGGCGAACACCAGCGTGAACCAGAACAGCATCTGGATCGTCACCGTGATCCCGGTGCCGAGGGCGCTGATGAGGGCGGCCCCCACGGCCGCGCCCGACAACAGGTTCGCGGCCAGCACGACGATCGACACGATCGGAACGACGATCGGCAGCAGCATCGTCAGCAGGCGCCGCCACTCGGCGAACCAGCGCGGCCCGATGAGGTACTGCGGCGAGTCGGCGTAGCGGGCGGCGAGCACGGCGGGATCGCCGAGCTCCGTGAGAGCGGCACGTTCCGCCGCCTCGCCGCTGAGCGCCGGATCGCCGTTGCGGGCATCGATGGCGTCGGCGACGAGGGCACGGACCTCGGGTTCGAGGTCGGCCCGTTGGGAGGCGGGCACCGCGCGGAGCACGGCCCAGACGTAGCGATCGGTGAGGGCGGTCATTCGGGGTCTCCTTGGTCGAGGGCGCGGATCGACGTGTCGAGCCGCTTCCAGTCGTCGAGCAGTTCCGCGGCGAGACGGTCGCCGTCGGGGCTGGTCCGGTAGAACTTGCGGGGCCGCGACTCCTCGGTGTTCCACTCGCTGCTGAGCACGCCCTGCGACTCCAGGCGCCGGAGGAGCGGGTAGAGCGTGTTGGCATCGACGGCGAACCCGAGATCGCGCAGCCGGTCGAGCAACGCGTAGCCGTAGCCCGGTCGACGGAGCAGGAGCAGGCACGCGAGCACGACGGTGCCGCGTCGCAGTTCCTGTCGGCCGCCGGCCAGGAGTTCGGTGAGGTCCATGTCACGCACGATACTGTGTAGCACACACTATTGCAAGTGGTACAGGTCCAAAGCCGCGGTAGCCCCATCGCCGGGGTGACAGCCGACCGACCGAGCGGTCAGACTTCCCCCATGCGCGCTCTCCCCGCCGCCCTCGTCGCTCTCCTCATGCTCGCGATCGCGGCCCCCGCCGCCGTCGCCGCGGCTGACTTCCCATCGAAGGACGCCCGCTACCACACGTACGCCGAGATGATCGCCGAGCTCGATACGGCCGTGAGTGACCACCCGGCCCTGGTCGAGAAGTTCTCGATCGGCCAGAGCTACCAGGGGCGCGAGCTCTGGGCGGCCAAGATCTCGGACAACGTCGGCACCGACGAGAACGAGCCCGAGGTGCTGTTCGACGCGCTGCACCACGCGCGCGAGCACCTGACCGTGGAGCAGGCACTCGCGATCCTGCGCTGGCTCACCGACGAGTACGGCAGCAACTCGACGGTGCGTCGGCTCGTCGATACGCGCGAGATCTTCATCGTGTTCATGGTCAATCCCGACGGCGGCGAGTACGACCTGACCGGGAACCCGTATCGCGGCTGGCGCAAGAACCGCCAGCCGAATTCGGGCAGCTCGCACGTCGGGACCGATCTGAACCGCAACTACGACTACCACTGGGGTTGCTGCGGCGGCTCGTCGGGCTCGACCTCGTCGAATACGTATCGCGGCCGCCAGCCGTTCTCGGCGCCCGAGACGCGGGCCATGCGCGACTTCATCGACAGCCGCGTGATCGGCGGCCAGCAGCAGATCAGGACCGCGATCACGTTCCACACGGCCGGCGAGCAGGTGCTCTGGCCGTACGGCTACACCTACGCCGACGTCCCCATCGACATGACCCGCGATGACCACGCCGCGTTGCGCGAGATCGGGGAGCGGCTCGCCGCCAAGAACGGCTACCGGCCGATGCAGTCGAGCGGCCTGTACATCACCGACGGCGACGAGATCGACTGGGCCTACGGCCGCCACCGGATCTTCATGTACACCTTCGAGATGTACCCGCGCGGGTCGACGTCGATCAGCCGCTTCTACCCGGCCGACGAGCTCATCTCGCGGGAGACGACGCGCAACAAGTCGGCGATCCTGTACCTCATCGACTTGGCGGGCTGCGTGTACACGCCGACCGGCAAGAAGCAGACCCACTGCGGCGCGTTCAACGACGACCTCGAGATCGCCCGCGGCTGGCAGGTCGATCCGCTGGGCGACGACACGGCGACCGGCGGTCGATGGCAGCGGACCGACCCGGCACAGACCAACTATCAGGCGGGCTCGGTGACGTCCGGTCGGTTCGCGCTGGTCACCGGCGGGTCGGCGGGGTCGACGTCGAGCGCCAACGATGTCGACGGCGGGGTCACCTCGATCCGGTCACCGGCCATCGCCTTGCCGAGCAGTGTCGGCAAGCTCACGTTCCGCTACTACATGGCCCACGCCTCGAACGCGTCGTCGGCGGACCGGTTCCAGGCCTTCGTCGAGGACAGCGGCGGGGCACGGACGCTGGTCAAGTCCGAGTCCGGGGCGGCGAACACGGACCGCGCGAGCTGGGCGTCGTTCTCGGTGTCGCTCGCGCCGTGGGCCGGCCAGACGGTCCGGGTGGTGTTCGTGGCGATCGACGCGGGCTCCGAATCGCTGATCGA
>DATBMM010000061.1:0-2026 GCA_036554825.1 Candidatus Limnocylindrales bacterium | reverse complement strand
GCCGGACTCGGCCACGACGCGGCGGTTCTCCTCCTCGAAGCGGCCGCGCTCGGCCAGCTCGCCCGGGAGGAGGTCCGCGTCACCGGACTCGATGATCGTGATCCGGCGCAGCATCTGCCGCACGATGACCTCGATGTGCTTGTCGTGGATCGACACACCCTGCTGGCGGTAGACGTTCTGGACCTCGTCGACCAGGTGCATCTGCACGGCGCGCGGGCCGAGGATGCGCAGCACCTGCTTCGGGTCGATGGAGCCGACCGTCAGCTGGGTCCCGACCTGGACGTGGTCGCCGTCGGCCACGAGGAGACGGGCGCGCTTGCTGACCGGGTAGGCGTGCTCCTCGGAGCCGTCGTCCGGGGTCAGCATGATCTTGCGCGTCTTGTCGGTGTCCTCGATGGTGACGCGTCCCGTGGCCTCGGCGATCGGGGCCACACCCTTGGGGGTGCGGGCCTCGAAGAGCTCGACGACACGCGGCAGACCCTGCGTGATGTCGTCACCGGCCACACCACCGGTGTGGAAGGTCCGCATCGTCAGCTGGGTGCCGGGCTCACCGATCGACTGGGCCGCGATGATGCCGACCGCCTCGCCGATGTCGACGAGCTTGCCGGTCGCGAGCGAGCGGCCGTAGCAGGCGGCACAGGTGCCGACCCGGGACTCACAGGTGAGCACCGAGCGGACCTTGACGTCCTCGACGCCCGCGGCGACGAGGGCGTCGATGACCACGTCACCGAGGTCGATGCCGGCCTCCGCGAGTACCTGGCCGTCCTTCACGACGTCCTCGGCGAGCGTGCGCGCGTAGACCGAGGTCTCCACGTCGTCGTGCTCGACCAGGGCGCCGTCGGCGGTCTTCTGGGCGATCGGCATCCGCAGGCCACGGTCGGTGCCGCAGTCGTCCTCGCGGATGATGACGTCCTGGGACACGTCGACCAGGCGACGGGTGAGGTAACCCGAGTCGGCGGTGCGCAGGGCGGTGTCGGCCAGACCCTTGCGGGAGCCGTGCGTCGAGATGAAGAACTCGAGCACGGACAGGCCCTCGCGGAAGTTCGCGCGGATGGGGCGCGGGATGATGTCACCCTTCGGGTTCGACACCAGACCACGCATACCGGCGATCTGCCGCAGCTGCATCCAGTTACCACGGGCACCCGAGGACACCATCCGGTAGATGGTGTTCGTCTTCGGGATGTTGGACTCCATCTCCTTGGCGACCTCGTTGGTGGCCTGGGTCCAGATCTCGATGAGCTCCTGGCGGCGCTCGTCGTCGGTGATCAGACCCCGCTCGTACTGGGTCTGGACCTTCGTCGCCTTGGCCTCGTAGCCCTCGAGGATCTCGAGCTTGCGCGGCGGGGTGACGACGTCGGAGATGGCGACGGTGGTCCCGGAACGGGTGGCCCAGTGGAAGCCGTACTCCTTGAGCGCGTCCAGGCTCGCCGCGACCTGCACCTTGCTGTACCGCTCGGCGAGGTCGTTGACGATCGAGGAGAGGCGCTTCTTGTCGACGACCGCGTCCACGAACGGGTAGTCCACCGGCAGCGTCTGGTTGAACAGCGCGCGGCCCAGGGTGGTCTCGACGGTGAGGGCCGGCACTCGGCCGTCGGCGTCGGGCTCGACGCCCTCGGGCAGCTCGGTGCCGGGCACCGGCACGATGTCGGTCAGGCGCAGCCTGATCTTGCTGCCGAGCTCGAGCTCGCCGGCGTCGAACGCCATCCGGGCCTCGGGCACGGACGAGAACGCCCGACCCGCGCCCTTGCCGTCCTCGACCTCGGAGGTCAGGTGGAACAGGCCGATGATCATGTCCTGGGTGGGCATGGTCACCGGGCGGCCGTCCGCCGGCTTGAGGATGTTGTTGCTGGAGAGCATCAGGATGCGCGCCTCGGCCTGCGCCTCTGCGGAGAGCGGCACGTGCACAGCCATCTGGTCACCGTCGAAGTCCGCGTTGAAGGCGGAGCAGACGAGCGGGTGGATCTGGATGGCCTTGCCCTCGACCAGCTGCGGCTCGAAGGCCTGGATGCCGAGGCGGTGCAGGGTG
>DATBMM010000334.1:0-2949 GCA_036554825.1 Candidatus Limnocylindrales bacterium | reverse complement strand
GTCGTACGCGGTCGGCATGCAGCTCTTCCGGACGTTCTCGAAGACCTGGCCGCGGCCGTGCATCGTCGAGATGGGCGGCAAGAACCCGGCGATCGTGACGCGCAACGCCGACCTCGACGAGGCCGCCGAGGGGATCATGCGTTCGGCCTTCGGGTTCGGTGGCCAGAAATGCTCGGCCAACTCACGCGTCTACGTCGAGCGGCCGGTCCACGACGAGCTGGTCCGTCTGCTGGTCGAGAAGACCGAGGCGATCACGATCGGCGACCCGGTCGTGCGCGAGAACTGGCTCGGTCCGATCATCGACCAGCGCGCGGTCGACCGCCATCAGCAGGCGGTCAGCGAGGCCCGACGCGACGGGCGCGTGCTGATCGGCGGGGAGCGCCTGTCCGATGGCGACAAGGCGCGCGGGTTCTTCGTGGAACCCACGGTGGTCGGTGGGTTGCCGGCGGACCACCGAGTGCTCCGTGACGAGTTCTTCGCGCCGCTGACAGCGGTCCATGCGGTCGACTCGCTGGACGAGGCCCTGACCCTCGCCAACGACACTGTGTACGGGCTGACAGCGGGCGTGTACAGCGAGGACCAGGGCGAGGTGCAGCAGTTCCTCGACCGGATCCAGGCGGGCGTGCTCTACGTGAACCGGCGCGCCGGCGCGACCACCGGTGCGTGGCCGGGCATCCAGGCGTTCGGCGGCTGGAAGGGCAGCGGCTCGACCGGCAAGGCCGGGCTGTCGATGTACTACGTCGCGCAGTTCCTGCGCGAACAGAGTCACACGGTGGTCGATTAGAGCGGGGACAACATCGAGCGGGTGACTAGCCGACCTGCTCGCTCGTCGAGCTCGATCGGCGGCGCGAGCCTCAGCTAGCGGATCTTCTCGCGCTCGTCCGGCTCGATCGGCGGCTCGAAGCGGTCATCGCGCGTCTGGCCGTCGCGCGTCTGGTCGCCACCCTGGCGCGGCTTCCAGTCCGGTCGTTGCTCCTTGCGCTCGTGGCGCTTGGGCTCGTTCCTGCCGGTTCCAGCGTCATGCCCGTAGCGGGTGTCGCGGTCCTCATTCGGCATCCGCCCAGCCTCGGGGAGCGCGCGGTGCGGCCGCCTCATACGGCCATCGGTGTGCATGTCCGTTTCGTGGCAAGAGTGTCACCGGGAGACCGCCCCGGTATGGCAGGAGATGGTGCCGTGAGGTGCTTGGACCGGAACCGACCAGCTGCGGGCGGTGTATCCCCGGTACCAACCATCGTGGAGGCACCGTCGTGCAGCGTCGATCGATCGTCAGCATGATCCTCGTCCCAGTCACGTTCCTGTTGATGGCCCTTGCCGTCCCCTCGCTGGCCGCCGCGGGTGGCGGTTGCCACGGCCCGGCCACGGCGCCCGGCGATGGCGAGTCGAGCGTCGTCAAGATCGACGGCTGCATGTTCTTCCCGACGGTCGTGCGGGTCCCGGTCGGCACCACCGTCCGGTTCCTCAATACCGGGGCTGCGCCGCACAACGTCACGGGCGTGGCGGGGACCTGGGCAAGCGACATCCTCGAGCCCGGCGCCGAGTACCAGCAGGCGTTCCGGGCCCCAGGCGTCTACCCGTTCGCCTGCACGCTGCATCCCGGGATGAACGGCGCTGTCGTGATCGGCGAGGCGGCAGCAGCCCCTGCGCTCGCGACGGCGACCCAGCCCGCCGAGGCTGCCGCACCTGCCACCGATCCGATCTCCCTCGCCATCGTGGGTCTGGCCGGCCTCGGCATCGGGCTTGGGATCGGTGCCGTCGCGTCACGAGGCCTTCGTCGGACCGCGGCCTGAGACCCGCGCCGAGCCATCCGCCAGGGGCCCGGGCCCGCTCGCTATACTCCGGCGCGACTATCCAGTCTGCATAGTCCGTATGCAGTCGGGATGTCCAGGCCGAGTCGAGGTGAGCGTTGTCCAGCCCGCGTATCAGCGGTGATCGCCCCGTCCCGCACATCGTCACGGAGCTACCGGGTCCGAAGGCCCGCGCCCATGTCGCGTTCGATGAGACCTGGACGTCGCCCAGCCTGCCGCGCGCCTATCCGATCGTCCCCGTCCGCGGTGAGGGGCTGATCGTCGAGGACATCGACGGCAACCTCTTCCTGGACTTCGCCGCCGGCATCGCGGTCAACTCGACCGGTCATGCCCACCCGCAGGTCGTCGCCGCGATCAAGGAGCAGGCCGCCGAACTGATCCATTTCTCGGCGGCTGACTTCTACCTGCCGATCTACCCCGAGGTCTGCAAGCGCCTCGCCGACTCGGCGCCGATCGACGGCCCGGTGCGGACGTACCTCGGCAACTCCGGGGCCGAGGCCGTCGAGGCGGCCATCAAGCTGGCCCGGCACGCGACCAGGCGGCCGTACATCGTCGCGTTCCTGGGCGCGTTCCACGGCCGGACATACGGCGCCGTCAGCCTGACCGCGAGCAAGGCCAAGTACCACGCCGGGTTCGGTCCGCTGCTCCCGGGCGTCTTCCACGCGCCGTTCGGCAAGGTCGACGACCTGCGCTGGTTCGACGAGGTGTTGTTCGACAAGCTCGCGCCGGCCGACGAGGTCGCGGCCATCATCGTGGAGCCGATCCAGGGCGAGGGCGGATACGTCGTCCCCGAGGACGGCTTCCTCGAAGGGCTCCGCAGCATCTGCGATCGCCACGGCATCCTCCTCATCGCCGACGAGATCCAGTCGGGCGCGGGACGGACGGGGCGGATGTGGGCGGTCGAGCACTGGGGCGTGCGGCCCGACATCCTGCTGACCGCCAAGGGCATCGCGAGCGGGATGCCGCTCGGGGCGATGATCGCGCGGGCCGACCTCATGGAGACCTGGGGACCCGGGACCCACGGTTCGACGTTCGGCGGCAACCCGGTCGCCTGCGCTGCCGCCCTCGTCACGCTCGACCTGCTCGAGGGCGGGCTCATCGACAACGCCGCGGCACGCGGCGAACAAGCGATGGCCGGGCTCCG
>DATBMM010000289.1:0-5599 GCA_036554825.1 Candidatus Limnocylindrales bacterium | reverse complement strand
CCGCAGTTGCCGCACAGCTCGACGCGGACCACCGCGTTGTCGTCGCGTAGCGGCGGCGGCGGCAGGTCACGCAGCTCGAAGGTGTGAGGACCGGTCAGGACCAGCGCGCGGACCGTCAAGGCAGCCTCCGGCGACCGTCAGCGCACGCGGACATTGACGGCCTTGACGCGGGTGAAGGAGCGGATCTCCTCGATCCCGTGCTCGGCCCCGACGCCGGAGTCCTTCCAGCCGCCGAACGGCACGGCCGGGAAACGCGTCTCGACGTCGTTCACCCAGATGTAGCCGGCCTCGATCGCGTCGGCAAGCCGGAGGGCACGGTCGATGTCCTGTGTCCAGATCGCCGCGGTCAGGCCGTACCGGCCGGCGTTCGCGAGGGCGATCGCCTCCGCCTCGTCCTCGAAGGTCGTGGCGGTCAGGACCGGCCCGAACACCTCCTCGCGCGCCAGGTCCGCCGAGTCCGGCACCGAGTCGACAACGGTGGGAGCCAGGAACGCGCCCGCCGCCAGCCGGGCATCGTCCGGGGGACGTCCACCGATGACGACGCGGGCTCCGTCCCGCACGGCCGCGTCGACCAGGTCCACGCACCGATCGCGGGCAGCGGTCGAGATGAGCGAGCCCATCTCGGTCGTCTCGTCCAGCGGCGGCCCGATTTGGATCCGGGCTGCGCCCGCCGCCACGCGTTCCAGGAGCGGGCCCGCGATGGACCGGTGCGCGATCAGCCGGCTGGTGGACCCGCAACTCTGCCCCTGAACGCGGGTGAAGTTCATCCCGCGCACGACGGCGTCAGCGGCCTCGTCGAGATCGACGTCATCGAACACGACGATCGGGTTCTTGCCACCCAGCTCGAAGGACAGCGTCTTGATCCGGCCACTGGCCGCCGCGGCCGCCTGGATGCGCGATGCGGTGGCGGTGCTGCCGGTGAACGACAGGCGCTCGATGGCGGGGTGGGCGACGAGCGCCGCACCCGTCGACGGGCCGCCGACCACGACGTTGACCACCCCCGCCGGAAGGACCTCGCCGGCAAGCTCGGCGATGACCAGCGCGCTGAGCGGGGCCAGCTCGGATGGCTTGAGGACGACGGTGTTGCCCGCGACGAGGGCCGCCCCGAGCCGAGCGGCGGTGAACATGGTCGGGTGGTTGAAGGTGATCATCCGGCCCACGACGCCCCACGGCTCGCGCGTCGTGTAGTGGAGACCCGGCAGCGGGAAGGTCTCACCCTTGACCTCGAGGGCAAGACCGGCGGTCTCGGCCATCGACCGCGCACCCTTGGCGACGTCGGCGCGCATCGCCGTGACCGGGTTGCCCGTGTCGAGCGTGTCGAGCGTCGCAAGCCGTGCCGCGTTGGCGGTGATCCGGTCCGCGAGCTGCGTCACGAGCTGGCCCCGCTCGCGGGCCGGGGTGCGACGCCACCCGTCGAACGCCGCCCGCGCCGCGCCGACGGCCCGGTCGACCCCGGCGGCCCCGGCCTCCTCGATCCGTGCCAGGTGCCGCCCCGTCGCCGGGTCATGGACGTCGATGCCCGCATCGCCGGAGACGGTCGTCGGACCGCCGCCCACGAACGACCCGAGGACAGGCGGGGTGTCCCCAGCGTCGCGTCGATCGACCAGGACGTCGAGGAGCATGCGCCTCCGTCAGCGAAACGAGCGTGGTCGGACGAGCTTTTGTATCCGGTATGATACCGAATGGGTACAATCCGCATCCTGCCCGAGGGGAGGCCGCATGGGCGTCCACGTGATCCTCGATCCCGACCTGTGCATCGGCTCCGCCGAGTGCAACCGCCTGGCCCCCGATGCGTTCCGGCTCGACGAGGGTCTTGGCGTCTCGATCCTGCTGCCCGGTGCCGAGCTCGTCGACCGCGCTCGCCTGTTCGACTCCGAGGCCAACTGCCCGACGGGAGCGATCACCATCGGTGCCGACGACGAGGCGGGGGCGTGACCATCGCCGACCGCCCCACGGTGGTCCTCCGCGGATACGACGCCATCCGCCAGGCCCTGTTCGACCCGAATCTGTCGCGGACGTTCGACACGCGCTCGTACGAGGAGGGCAACATCCGCGACGGCGTGGTCAGCGTGTCGCATGGGGCGCTGCATCGTGCGCGGCGGCGGGTGGAGAACTCCCAATTCCGCCCCGACCGCCTTCGGCTCTACGAGCGGGACCTCTTCCCGGCCGTGCTCGATGACCTCCTCGGCGTCCTGATCGAGGGCGACACGGCCGACGTGTTCCCGATCGGCGAGATCCTGAGCGTCGTGCTTGCAGCGCGGCGGGCGGGTCTCGACATCGACGACCGCGACCTCGACACGCTGCGCGACCTGGTCCACATGGTCGACGTGTTCTCGCAGGGCAGCGCCATCCTCGACGCGCGCGACCCCGACTCGGTCAGGGCACTCGTCCGCGCGACCTACGACGATATCGAAACCCGCTACATCCGGCCGGCCTGGGACCGACGTGCGCGGATCCTCCACGAGCTCGCCGCCGGCGGGAGTGACGAGGAGCTGCCGCACGACATCCTGACCGTGCTCCTCGAGCACCGCAGCGACCCGACGCTCGAGCTCGACGACGACGGCCGCATCGTCCGCGAGGTCGCGACGTATCTCCAGGGTGGCACGCATACCAGCGCCCAGACCGTGACGAACGCGATCGACCTGCTGTTCGGGCTCCCTGACCGGGGCCGGGCACTGATCGATCGAGCAACGACTGACCTCGCGCTCGCGCAACGCGTCATCCACGAGACGCTGCGACTCCGTCCCACGACACCGAAGATGAAACGGCGCGCTCTGGCGGCGACGACCGTGGGCGACGTCGCGATCCCGGCCGAGGCGCTGGTCGTGCTCGACGCGGCGACCGCGAATCGCGATCCGGCGTTGTTCGGCCCGGACGCGGACGCGTTCGATCCGGACCGGCAGCTGGCCGACGGCGTCGCGCGCTGGGGCCTCGCGTTCGGGGCCGGGCCACACCAGTGCCCGGGCAGGTCGGTCGCGGGCGGGTTCCCGGTGAGCGCCGACCTGTCGACCGACGGGGACCACCTGTTCGGATTGGTCGCCCTGATGTTCCAGGCCATCGCCCGGCGCGGTCCGCGACCCCATCCGACACGGTCGCCAGAGCGCGACACACGCACCGAGCGCGAGACGCGCTGGGCGCACTACCCGGTCTACTTCGAGCGACCGGCCGCCACGCGATCCTGACGATCGCCGCCGATCCGCAGCCCGGTCAGTGGCGGGCGGTCCAGTCGAGCAGGATGTCGGCCGACGCCTCCGGGACCTGCCAGAAGTAGCCGTGCGACGTGTCGGGGAGGACGCGGCGCTCGACGTTCGGCAGGTGCTCGAACAGGTACGCCGACTGCTCCCAGTGGACGCCGGTGCCGCCCTGGTGGACGTCCCGGTCGCCGATGAGGACGAGCGCCGGCATCGTCAGCTCGGCCAGGCGGTCGGCGGTCTGGTGCTCTTGGCGAGCCACGATGTGTCGCAGGTACTCGCCCAGCTCCGGCCGGCTCGACCAGAAGGCGTCGACCAGCCAGCGCACGGTGGCGGGCTCGGCGGCGACGAACTCGGGTGTGAAGAACGTGCCGGCGATGTGCTCGCGCATGTAGGCCTCGTACCCGAGCTCGATCATGGCCCTCGCGGTGTGCAGCGGGATGCCGCGCGTGACCGGCTTGTCCGCCCGCCACTCCCCGGGGCCCGTCGCGGCGAGGACGAGCGTCCGCACCCGTTCCGGACGGTCCAGCCCCATCCATTGCGCGACGCGGCCGCCCATCGAATGACCGACCACGTGCGCCGGTGGCAGACCGAGCGCATCGAGCAGTCCGAGGGCGTCGGCAGCGAACCCGCGCGTCGAGTACGGGTCGGGCGTGGCCGGCGTCATGCCCGTCCCGCGATGGTCGAACGTCAGCACCTGGTGGCGTGTCGCGAGCCGCTCGATCAGCGCCGGCGACCAGGTCGCGCCGGCATACCCCGTCCCGGCGACCAGCATGAGCGGATCGCCCGATCCGGTCAGCGAGTAGGCCATCGGCAGGTCGCCGACCGTGATGATCGCCATCAGCGCTCGGCCGGCACGGCGGCGGCGGCGAGCGGCACCCCGCTGTTGAGACGGGCGAACAGCTCCTCGATCTCGTCGAGCGTGGCGTCCTGGATCAGCACGACCGACAGATAGGTGCGCCGGAGCGCGACCTGCCAGCCCGGATCGAGGTCGGAGAACCGGGCCCCGCCGGTCGGAGGCCGGGCATGCGCCAGGCCGGGTGGCGCACCGCTCGATAGGAAGTCGTCGGCGAGGCCGAACCCGTCAGCGAGGTACGACCAGATCGCGGTGAGTCGCTGCTTCCCGTCGACGACGGTGTAGGCGATGGTGGGCCGGTCGCCCCCGCGCACGTCGTGGAGGTAGAACTTCGGGACGTCGAAGCCGTTGAGCAGTGAGTCGATGAACCGCTGCCGGCGCAGGAGGTCCCAGGCGTCCGCCGGCCGCTGATAGGGCGGGTCGACGTCGATCGCGCTCCTCCAGGCGAGCGCCTTCCCGACGGTGAAGGGGTGCGCGGGGACGCAGCGCACGGCCGCGGACCTATGGTCGCGCGATCGAGGTCTCGCGGTGCTCGATCTTGAAGTAGCCCGGCCAGAGCTGTTCGTAGAAGTAGCGGATGCCGTACTCGATGCGCAGCGTCCGGGTCCTGCCGTCCGACGGGTTGAAATGCTCGTGGCGAGTCATCTTGGGAGGGATCTGGACGGCATCGCCCGCCTCCCAGTCGTAGTGCACGCCGTCGATCTCCGAATAGCCAACGCCTTCGAGGACGTACAGGACGGCTTCGGTATGCGTGTGGTCATGGCTGGAGCTGTGCGGCACCTCCTCGAAGATCTGGGTCATCGCGACGCTGATCGAGGTGAAGCCGTTGCGGTGCTCGTGCTTGGACTCGCCGCCACCCATCAGGTCGTAGACCGCCCCGTGCCGATGCGGGACCTCGCTCTTGATGAGCCGTCCCGGTGGGTGCGTCACGGACCGGGTCGCCTCGTCATGGGCGCCGGCGCGGTCGCCGTAGGCGTGCGCTCGCGCCTCCGAGTCCCGCCGGTTCTCCTTCTCGTTGGGCGCGTCCTCGATGTGGAGCGCGATGCGCCTGCCCAGCTCGTCGAACTGCCCCTCCTCCTCGGGGAGCGTCGCCAGGAAGGTGGGCGTGTTATCGCCCTTCTCCTCGAGCTGGTCGAAGCGGCCGAGACGGACGAACAGATCGAGGTCGATGGTCGACGCCGTGACGACTTCCATCTCATCGTCGCCGAGGTTGATCAGCTGGTGCTCGTCCATGTATGGCACGTGCAGCGTCGTGCCCGGCCGGATGTCGTAGCGGCGCCCGCCGATGAGCGCAGCCCCGGTCCCGTGCAGGACGTGCAGCGCCTCCTCGCCATGCCGGTGACGCCCGGAATGGGTCCTCGGCGGGACGATGACCTTGCAGAGGTTGGTGCCGTTGGTGGGGAAGCCGACGTGCTCGCCGATGAGCATCGCCAGGCGGTGCTCATTCGACGTCTCGATCCAGGTGAGGTCACGGCCACGCGCGACGATCGGCGAGCGCTCGACGTACGCCGCGTTCCGGTCGCTGGCCGCGCGCCAGTCGGCGGTGAAGTCC
>DATBMM010000013.1:0-5371 GCA_036554825.1 Candidatus Limnocylindrales bacterium | reverse complement strand
CGGTTCCGCCGAACGAGCCCGACTGGGCGAAATGGGTCGCGACCTATGCCAGTCAGCTCGACGCCGTCGTGATCATCACGCCGCACGCCCTGCACTTCGCCCAGGCGACCGCCTGTCTCGAGGCGGGCCTCGACGTCTACCTCGAGAAGCCCATGGTCATGACCGCTGACGAAGCGGTCGCCCTGATCGAGACGCGCGATCGGACCGGACGCCTGCTCGTCGTCGGCTTCCAGGGCAGCCTCTCGCCCCAGGTACGCGAGGCTGCGCGGCGCATCCGGTCGGGCGAGCTCGGGCGGATCCTCAACATCAGCGCGGTCGCTTGGCAGGACTGGGCGACGCTGACTGCAGGTACGTGGCGGCAGCAGCCGGAGCTTTCGGGCGGCGGCTTCCTGTTCGACACCGGCGCGCACATGCTCAACACCGTCGCTGACCTCGCGGGTGAAGACTTCACCGAGGTCGCTGCCTGGCTCGAGAACGACCACCACCCCGTCGACATCCGGGCTGTCGTGATGGGCCGGCTGGTTTCGGGGGCGCTGGTGACGATGAATGCCTGCGGGGCGGCGATCCCGTCCTGTCACTCCGACATCCGGGTCTTCACCAGCAAGGCGATCGTGCGCACCGGGATCTGGGGCGAGATGCTGGAGCTGCAGCGGGCCGGGACTGGCAGGTTGCGCAAGGTCCGCTCGATCGCGCCGACGACCGCCTGGGATACGTTCCTCAACGTCCGCGCGGGCCGACTGCCCAATCCCAGTCCGCCGGAGGTGGGTCTGCGCATGGCTCGCCTCTGGGACGCGATCCGCGAATCGGCGATGCGCAGCGGCGCAGTCGTTTCGCTCCCGACGAGCATGACTCGGGTCCGAAGCGACGACGTGGCGCTGTCCGCATGACGCGCGTCACTGTCTGGAACGAGTTCCGTCAGGAACGGGATGATCCGCCGGTCGCCGCGGTCTACCCCGAGGGCATCCATGCGGCGATCGCCGACGGCCTGCGGGAGGCCGGCTTCGAGGTGCGGATCGCGACGTTGGATGAGCCCGATCACGGGCTGACGGACGAGGTCCTCGGGTCGACCGACGTCCTGACGTGGTGGGGTCATGCCGCCCATCCCGAGGTCGACGACACGGTCGTCGAGCGCGTTCAGCGCCGGGTCCTCGACGGCATGGGGCTGATCGTCCTGCACTCCGGCCACCATTCGAAGATCTTCCGGCGCCTGATGGGCACGAGCTGTGACCTCAAGTGGCGTGAGGCGGGCGAACGCGAGCGGATCTGGGTCGTTGATCCGTCACACCCGATCGCCGAAGGGCTGGGCGACGGCTTCGCGATCGACGAGGAGGAGATGTACGGCGAGCATTTCGACGTGCCGGCCCCGGACCGGCTCGTCCTGGTGAGCTGGTTCCAGGGCGGCGAGGTCTTCCGCAGCGGGTGCTGCTACGAGCGGGGGCGTGGCCGGATCTTCTACTTCCGGCCCGGCCACGAAACGCACCCGACCTACTTCCATCCCGATGTCCGGCGGGTGATCGCGAACGCGACGCGCTGGGCAGCGCAGCCGATGGGGTCGCGTCCCGAACGTGGCAACCGCGAACCGGTTGAGCCGCTGCACGGCCGCTGATCACCAGGCCCGAAGCAGCGCGGGAACCGTGCGCGAAAGGGCCTCCTGCCAGCCGTCGCGGACCACGATCGGTCGGTGTGCCCAAAGGCGCGGATGGCGCGGGGCCGAGGGAAGTAGGCTGGGGACATGAGCGACCGACCGACGGGCGGGACGGGCTTGCCGCCGCCGGTGCAGCGACCGTTCTACGGCGAGGACTGGTGGCGGAGCGGGATCATCTACCAGATCTACCCGCGCAGCTTCGCCGACAGTGACGGCGACGGGGTCGGTGACCTGCCCGGCATCACCTCGAAGCTCGACTACCTGACCGACCTCGGTGTCGACGCCATCTGGCTCTCGCCGATCTACCCGTCACCCGGCCTGGATGTCGGCTACGACGTGAGTGACCACACGACGGTCGATCCGGTATTCGGCGGCGACGCCGCCTTCGACCGGTTCGTGGCCGAGGCGCACGGCCGTGGTCTGCGGGTGATCCTCGACCTCGTCATGAACCACACGAGCGACCAGCACCCGTGGTTCCAGGCCAGCCGGTCCTCGCGCGACAACGACTACGCGGACTGGTACCTGTGGATGGATCCCTCAGGTTTCGACGAACGCGGCCGCCCGCTTCCGCCGAACAACTGGCTGTCGTGGTTCGGTGGCTCTGCCTGGGAGTGGGACGAGCCCCGCCAGCAGTTCTACATGCACACGTTCCTCGTCGAGCAGCCCGAGCTGAACTGGCGCAACCCGGCGGTCGAGGAGGCCCAGTTCGCGATGGTCCGCGGCTGGCTCGATCGGGGCGTCGATGGCTTCCGCCTCGATGTCTTCAACGCGTTCCTGAAGCACCCCGAGCTGCTCGCCAACCCGGAGATCGAGGGCGCGACGCTCTGGGCGCGTCAGCAGCACCTCTACGACCGCGACCAGCCCGATTTCCCCGAGCTGATCGGCCGGTTCCGGTCCATCCTCGACGGGGTCGCGGGTCGGATGTCGGTGGGCGAGCTCTTCGCCAGCGAGGCCGAGCGCGCGGTAGCCCTGACGACCGAGCGGCACATGGTGTTCGACTGGGCATTGCTCCAGGCCCCCTGGTCGGCCGCGGCGTTCAGCGACGCGATCTGGCTGCGCGAGAAGATGTTCGGCCACGACCGGTGGCTGGCCAACGTCCTGTCGAACCACGACCAGTCGCGGCAAGCATCGCGGCTCTCGGCGTCGGCCCACATCGACGATACCGACGCCGTCGCCAAGGCGGCGGCGGTCGTGCTGCTGTCGATCCGCGGGACCCCGTACCTCTATTACGGGGAGGAGCTCGGGCTGCGTGATGTCGAGATCCCCGTCGACGAGATCATCGATCCGCCGGCGCGCCGAGCCCTGGTCGACCCCGACTTCGAGTGGTGGAACCGCGATCAGTGCCGCTCACCGATGCCGTGGGCAGCCGGCCCGGGCCAGGGCTTCACGACCGGCCGGCCCTGGCTGCGGTTCGGCGTCGATGCCGACCAGCGGAACGTCGCCGCTCAGGAGGGGGACCCGGACTCGGTCCTGTCGACGTATCGCCGCCTCATCGCGCTCCGGCGGTCCTCCGAGGCGCTCCGCGAGGGGACGCTGCGCCTCGCCACGACCGATGCCGCCGACGTCCTGGCCTGGCACCGCGAGGCACCGGGCGAGCGGCTGCTCGTGGTCGCGAACTTCGCGGCTGCCCCGCGCACGACCAGCCTGCCGACCCCCACCGAGGGCCGCTACGTCGCCGTGGCCGGGTCCCATCGCGACCCCAGCCGACCAGACGGCGATCGCCTCCGGCTCCGCCCGCTCGAGGCGGTCATCCTGCGAGCGGACTGAGACGGCCGTTCGTTCGCTGCTAGGATGGCCGGCGTACGCCCGACGCAGACCCCCGGAGATCGCCCCGTGCCCCTCGACTTCCTGAAACGACGGAACACGCCCGAGCCGGACGAACCGCAGCCCGCGGCACCGGCGCCGACGGGAGCCGTCGTCCTGCCCGAAGAGGTCGTCGCGCAGGAGTTCCAGCTCAAGCTCCACTACGCCGGCAAGACCAGCGAAGGCGTCCGCATGAGCGCCGGTCCCAAGGCGATGGCCGAGCTGCCGTCGATGCTCGTCGGGCTCGCGAAGTCGGAGATCGAGGTCGTCGAGCCGCTCCCGATCGAGTTCAGCCAGGCGACGCCGACCATCTCGCGACCCTCGGAAGCGATGCAATGGCTCAACGCGCACCACATCCATTCGCCGATCACGCGCCACGCGCTCGTCGTCCTCGAGTCGATCGACGCGGTCGACCTCGCGTTCGACACGTTCGTGTGCTCACTGCTCGACGGGGAGGTCGATACGAGCGGCTACCCCGAGTACAACGCGGTCATCGGCGGCGTGGCCGCCCACTGGGACGAGGCGACCGGCGACATGGTCTGCCGCGCGGTCGTCGGCTGGGGCGGTCGTGGCGTCCGGGGCGACACCGACCGCATCGGCACCAAGCTCCTCGCCGGCATCCTCACCAACATCCTCGCGAACCAGCACGCCGTCGGGCTGACGGCCATCGAACGGCCCGTCCCGGCGGCGGGTCGCGGGGGCCTCGTGTGCGCGCACTGCGGCTTCGCCTCGGCACACGAGCGGGCGTTCTATTGCCCGAAATGCGGGATGCGGCTGCTCCGCGGCTGATCGCGAACCCGACCCACATGCCGCTGTACGACTATGACTGTTCCGCCTGTGGGCGGCGCTTCGAGGTGATCCACGGCATCGACGGGCCGTCGCCGGAGCAGTGTCCGCTGTGTGGCAAGGGCCCGGTGCGCAAGGCCTTCGCGGCGCCGGCGATCCACTTCAAGGGTTCGGGCTGGGCGAAGAAGGAGCGACGGGCGGCCGCCAAGCCGTCGACCGCCTCATCGGGCGATGGCGCCGACGGCGACATGACGCCGGACGAGGGGAAGAAGCAGAAGACGGACGCGACGCCCAAGCCATCGACCGACCAGGGCTCCTCGTCCACCCCGCCGACCACGTCGCCGAGCGCGAGCGACTGATCGCGATGCCGTCGGCCATCGACCCGAGGGCCGATCGGACATCGCCGCTGCGCAGGACGGCGTAGGTGGACCCGCCCGCGGTCCTGACCCGCCTCCTCGATCGACCGGCGGTCGTCGTCATCCGCAAGGTCCTTGACGTCTACGGTCGCGCCCCGGGAAGCCTCCTGGCCAACGGCCTGGCGTTCACGGCGCTCTTCTCGATCGTGCCCATCGCCCTCGTGACGCTGGGCGTCGCGGGGCTCCTGGTCAAGGACCCGGCGGTCCAGTCCCAGCTCGCGACGGCGCTGGGAAGCATCATGCCGCCCCTCCAGGACCTCATCCAGGAGGCGCTCGTGTCGATGACCCAGGGTGCCGCGGCCAGCTCGATCATCGGCGTCGCCGGGCTGATCTGGACCGTCAGCCAGTTCTACGTGACCCTCGACGTGGCCTTCGCGCGGATCTTCACCGACCGGCCGGAGCGCGACGTGCTGCGCCGGACGGCGCGTGGGTTCGTGTGGGTCGTCGGCCTCATCGGCGTCGTCATCGCCCTGATCGTCGCGGGCTCGCTGGCCGCCGCCGCCGAGGCGCTCCTGCCGACCACGACGACGGCGCTGACGGCATTCGGCCGGGTCGTCACCTCGTTGCCGGTCGTCGTGCTTGTGACGATCGGTGTCGTGCTCGCGATCTACGTGATCGTGCCGCCGCGCTCACCGAGCCTCCGGGCGGCGGGTCCTCCGGCGATCGTGGCGGGTGTCGCGATCTTCGTCCTCGCGCAGGTGTTCCTGTTCGCCGCACCGCG
>DATBMM010000196.1:0-13024 GCA_036554825.1 Candidatus Limnocylindrales bacterium | reverse complement strand
GAGATCGTCATCGACTTCGAGGGCGGCATCCCGGTGGCCATCGACGGAGAGCGGCTCGACCCGGTCGACCTGGTCCAGCGGCTGCACGACGTCGGCGGCGAGCATGGCGTCGGGCGCATCGACCACGTCGAGGACCGCCTGGTCGGCATCAAGAGCCGCGAGATCTACGAGGCGCCCGCCGCGACGATCCTGCATGCGGCGCATCGCGCGCTCGAGGGGCTGACGCTGACCCGCGACACGCTGCGGTTCAACCGGTTCGTGGCCGACGAACTGTCGCGGCTGATCTACGACGGGCTGTGGTTCAGCGCGCTGTCGCGCGACCTGCGCGGCTACGTGGCGTCGTCCCAGCGGGTCGTGTCGGGCGAGGTGCGGGTGCGACTCGACCACGGGTCGGCGGTGGTGGTGGGTCGGAAGTCGCCGCTCTCGCTGTATGACAAGAGCCTCGCCACGTACGACGAGGGCGACGCCTTCGACCATGCCAGCGCAGTCGGCTTCATCGAGATCTTCGGCCTGCCGCTCCGGGTCGAGGCGGCTCGGCACGGCGCGGTCGGGGCGCGCTACGGGGCGGCCTGGTCGTGGACGGATCCGTTGCTCGACTCGCTGCCGACGAACGTCACGGACCCGGAGCCCGCGGCGGTCTGACGGCTCGCGCGCCTCGGCGCCCCCCGGACGACTTTGCCGCGACGGTCAGGAATCATCCACCACACGCATATGTGTGCTTGGTGGACGTCGGACCGTCCCACATTCGCCTCACGGATGATTCCTGACTCGTCTGTCGCGCCCGCGTCCGCCGCGTCATGACCACGGATCGGCCGCATGACACGCGCGTCCGCGAGCTCGCGTTCCTCCACGAGATCGCCCAGCTCGCGACCCAGGCACGCGACTGGGACGAGCTGATGCGCTCGATCGTCGATGGCACGACCGCGGCGATGGGCGTCGAGGTCTGCTCGTTCTACCTCGCTGACCACGAGCGCACGCGGCTCACGCTGGCGGCGACCAACGGGCTCGATCGCTCGCAGGTCGGGTCTGTCAGCCTCGCCTGGGGCGAAGGCATCACCGGCCGTGTCGCGGCCAGCCGTACGCCGATCGCGGTCGAGGATGTCACCCGGGACGGCCGCTTTGCGTGGGTCCGTGGCTTCGACATCGAAGGGCTCGCCGGCATGCTGTCGGTGCCGCTGGTGTGGCACGACGAGGTGGTCGGCGTGCTCAATGTCCAGACCCGTGCCGTGCGGACGTTCGACCCGGCCGAGGTCGACCTGCTCCAGACGATCGGTGCCCTACTCGCCGGCATCGTCGAGAAGGGCCGGCTCACCGCGGAGGTCGAGGCGCGCCTCGCCCAGCTCACCGCGCTCGACACGGCTCGGGCCGAGCTGCTCAGTGTCGTGACCCACGAGCTGCGGACACCGCTCTCGGTCGTCCGGGTGTACGTCGACCTGCTGGCGGACGCCGCGACGACGAGCCCGGAGGCCGACGGCTGGCGGGACGCCGCCAACGACCAGCTCGCGCGGCTGGACCGGCTGGTCGATTCGATCCTGGCGTCGGTCAGGGGCGAAGGTCTGACGGGTCTGTCGCGCGCGCCGTTCGACGCTGTCCAGGCCGTCGATGAGGTCGTCGAGACGCTCCGGTTACTGCTGCGGCCCCATCCGATTCGCTGGGCACGTCCCGACGGGCCGATGACGGCCATCGGCGACGAGACCCGGTTCCGTCAGGTGCTCGAGCAGCTCCTCGAGAACGAGTCGAAGTACGCGCCGAGCGAACAGGGCGTGAGCATCGGGATCTGGCACCAGGGCGACGAAGTCCAGGTCTACGTGACCGACGACGGGCCGGGCGTCCCGAGCGAGGATTGGGAGAGCGTGTTCGAACCGTTCGTGCGGGTCGAGGGGCGGGGCCGCTCACGCGGGTCGGGGATCGGTCTCTTCGCTGCCCGCCGCTTGATGACCGCCATGGGCGGGCGCATCTTCCTGGAGCCGAACGGCTACGCCGGGTCCCGGTTCGTGGTGGCCCTGCCGGCAGCCTAGCTAGGCGGGCGCGCTCTCCGGCCCGTCGAACACCCGGAACCGCTCCAGGACCTCGATCGCAGCCAGCAGCTGACGGCAGAACGCCTCTCGCTCCGCATCATCGAGACGAAGCCAGCGGACCGCGAACGCCCGCTCGTTGGGCTCGAGCGCCGCCCAATCCTCGTCGGTCATCCCCATCCCCTCGGGCGCATAGCCGTGCCCCACACGGCTGTTATGCCGATGCAAGCCTAGCGCAACCCCGGGTCCCGACGGGTTGTGGTACGGGATCAATCCGGTGCGTGGTGTCATACCCCTGACCCCCCGAAACCGCCACACGGAGGACCGTCATGCTTGACCAGCAGACCCGTCAGCAGCTCCAGAGCAAGTTCCAGCAGATCAAGCCGCAGCTGAAGGGACAGTTCAGCGGCCTGAACGATCAGGACTGGGACGTCGGCCAGCGAGACCCCGATACGCTGATCGATACGATCAGCCGCAAGACGGGTCAGGGCCGTGAGCAGGTGGAGCAGACCGTTCGCCAGCTCGTGAGCACTGCCAAGTACTAGCCCCCGCATCTTTCAGAAGGGGCCGGTCCTTGGGGACCGGCCCCTTCGGGTGTCCCGGCGTCGCCAGGCTGACGGGCTCGCCTTCCCGGCGTCGCCAGGCTAACGGGCTCGCCTATTGACAGACTGCAGGATCGGGGCAGACATTGCCGGCATGCCGAGTCCGTTCGATGGCGCGGGCGACCCGTACCGAGGGTCGTCGTTCCGTGGCTGGATCATGGTCGGCGTCGTGTTCCTGATCGTGGTCGCGCTGCTGTGGCTGGCCTACGCCGACGCGCTCGACCATCTCCCTCCAGGGACCCCGCCGAGCTAGCTCGCCGGCGCCCCCGCGACCACCCGGGTCTGCTCCGCGCGGAGGTGCGCGTAGCCGGGCTTCACGACCTCGTTGATGAGGCGCAGCCGCTCGTCGAACGGCGCAAAGGCCGACTTGAGGGCGTTGATCGTCAGCCACTCCATCTCACCGAGCCCGATCCCGAACGCTTGGTCGAGCGCCGCGAACTCACTCGACATCGAGACGTCGCTCATCAGTCGGTTGTCGGTGTTGACCGTCACGCGGAAGCGGAGCCGTCGCAGCAGGTCGATGGGATGCTCGGCGATCGAGGGTGCGGCGGCCGTGTGCACGTTGGACGTCGGACACATCTCCAGCGGCACGCGCCGGTCGCGCACGAACGCCGCCAGCCGGCCGAGCTCGACCGTGCCGTCGTCGCGGACCGTGATGTCATCCACGATGCGCACGCCGTGGCCCAGCCGCTCGGCGCCGCAGTATTGGAGCGCTTCCCAGATCGACGGCAGCCCGAACGACTCGCCGGCATGGATCGTGATGTGGAAGTTCTCGCGGCGCACGTACTCGAACGCGTCGAGGTGGCGGGTCGGTCGATAGCCGGCCTCGGGGCCGGCGATGTCGAAACCGACCACGCCGGCATCCCGCCAGCGGACGGCGCATTCCGCGACCTCGACCGAGCGGGCGGCCTGGCGCATGGCCGTGACGAGCATCTTCATCACGATCGGGTGCCCGGCCGCCTCCGCGTTGCGCGCCCCGATCGAGAACCCCTCGAGGTTCGCGGCGACGACCTCGTCGAGCGTCAGCCCACGTTCCGTGGACAGCTCCGGCGCGTAGCGGACCTCGGCGTAGACCACGCCATCGGCGGCGAGGTCCTCCGCGCACTCGGCGGCGACACGGACGATCGCTTCGCGCTCCTGCATGACCCCGACGGTGTGCGCGAACGTCTCGAGGTACAGCTCGAGCGACTTGCGATCGGCGCCGCGGCGGATGTGCGCGGCCAGGGCGTCGGGGTCCGTCGTCGGGAGGCCGTCGTAGCCGTGCTCGGCGGCGAGGTCGACGATCGTCGATGGCCGGAGGCCGCCGTCGAGATGATCGTGGAGCAGCGCCTTCGGGGCCTGGCGGATGGTCTCCGGCGTCAGCATGGTGGCGGGGATGGTACAAGGCGGCGGCCAGCGTGGTTGCTTTCCGCGATTGACCCGTCGACAGAGGCCGGGGGACCATTGGGTCCGGTACGGTCCGCTGGGGCCCGCGGATGAAAGGGGGAGACGTGACGTTGCTTTCGACGACCCGGACCCATGGACGCAGGCGGTGGCTCATCTCGGTCGGGCTCAGCCTTCTGGCGCTGGCGGCCCTGGCCGTGCCGACGACGGTCGGCGCCGCCGGTTCGACGACCTACCGTGACTGTTCCCGCCTGACGTTCGCGCCCGGTGCGGCGATGCATCGCTGCCAGCTGCCCGACTCGACGATCATCGGGCTCGACCTGCACGGCATCAGCCTCGCCTGGTCGGACATGTCCCGGGTCAACGCCGGGTGCGATCCCGATGAGCCTCGCACGAACCTGGCGGGTGCTCGCCTCGCTCGGGCCATCTTCGTCGACGGTCTGTTGTGCGACGCCATCCTGACCGACGCCGACATCCATGGCTCGGACCTGACGAACGCCGCGCTCGAGGATGCGTCGCTCGATCGCGCGAATCTGTCGTGGGCGATCCTCGACGGAGCGGGAGCCGGCTTCGCGCCGTTCCTCGACGCCAACCTGTCGAACGCCCGCTGGTTGGCTGGCTCGGCGACCGGAGCCATCTTCGACGGCGCCGACATGCACCGGATCGACCTGCGCGGCACCAGCGTCCGATCGGCGAGCTTCGTCGGGACCGACCTGCGCTACGCGCGGCTCGACGGCGTCGACTTCAGCGATGCCGATCTCACCGGAGCGGATTGGCGCCGGGCGACCGGCCTTGGATCGGCCATCTTCGCGAACACGACCTGCCCGGACGGGACGAACAGCGACACCAACGGCGGGACCTGCGTCGGCCACTGACGCAGGCTGCCCGTCCGGCGACCGCGTGTCCTAACCGAGTCGCCGGCGAGCGGCGGCGAGGGCCTCGGCGACCCGCGTCGGGGCGGTCCCGCCGATCACATCGCACGAGGCGAGGGCCCCGTCCACGGACGCGGCTCCGCGGACGACCTCGCCGATCGTCTCGTCGGAGGCCAGCGCCTGGGCGGTCGCATCGCCGGCGGCGCCCAGCGCCAGGCCGATCATGTGGTCGGGCACCGCGTCGAGGCGCAGCCCGGCCTCCTCGGCCTGGGCGACGAGCGAGCCGACGACGTGATGGGCGACCCGGAACGGGATGCCGCGGCGGACCAGGGCGTCCGCGACGGCCGTCGCGGTGGTGTAGCCCTCATCGGCGGCCGCCCGCATCCGCTCGCGGTCGACCATGAGCGTATCGAGCAACCCGGCCATCACGCCGAGTGAGGTCTCGAACACCGCGACCGCATCGAACAGCGGCGCCACCCCTTCCTGGAGGTCGCGCTGGTACGCCAGCGGCAGGCCCTTGAGGAGGGTCAGCAGGCCGGCCTGGGCGCCGATGACCCGCGCTGCCCGGCCACGGACCAGCTCGGCCGGGTCCGGGTTCTTCTTGTTGGGCATGACCGACGAGCCGGTCGAGAATGCGTCGCTCACCCGCACGAAGCCGAAACGCGGGTTCGACCACCAGGTGATCTCCTCGGCAAGCCGGCTGAGGTGGACCATGCCGAGCGCGATCGCCCCGACGACCTCGACGATGAAGTCGCGGTCGCTGACCGCATCGAGGGAGTTGGCCGTCACTCCGCCGAACCCGAGCTCCTTGGCGGTCGCCTCGCGGTCGAGCGGGAAGCCGGCACCGGCGAGCGGCCCGGCGCCGAGCGGCGAGACGTTGACACGCGTTCGCGCATCGGCCAGGCGTGCCCGGTCGCGCTCGGCCATCTCGACGTAGGCCAGCAGGTGGTGGGCGAGGAGCACGGGCTGGGCGGGCTGGATGTGCGTCGTCCCGGGCAGGATCGCGGTGCCCTCACGCTCGGCCAGCCCGACCAGCGAGCGCTCGAACCCCAGCACGGCCTCGTCCAGCCGGTCGATGGCCCGTCGCGACCAGAGCCGCAGATCGGTCGCGACCTGGTCGTTGCGCGACCGGCCAGTCTGCAGCTTGCCGGCGACCGAGCCGATCCGTTCGGCCAGCGCCGCCTCGAGGTTGAGGTGGACATCCTCCAGATCCGGATCCCACGCCAGCGACCCGTCGGCAACGGCCGTGGCGAGCCCCTCGAGTCCGGCGACGAGCTCGGCGACCTCGTCATCGGTGAGCAGGCCGGCCCGGCCGAGGGCGCGGACGTGCGCGATCGAGCCGGCGATGTCGTCGGCCGCGAGCTCCCGGTCGAGGTCGATCGAGCGGGTGAAGTCGGCGACCCGCCGATCGTTCTCCTCCGCGAACCGACCGCCCCACAGACGCATGCACCCCTCCTTGGCGTCCCGTCATGCTAGCGGCATGACCGAAGCCGCTCCGTGGTGGCGTGACGCCGTCGTCTACCAGATCTACATCCGGAGCTTCGCCGACGGCGACGGGGACGGGATCGGCGACATCGCGGGGATGCGCTCGCGGCTGCCGTACCTCCAGGACCTCGGCGTGGACGCGATCTGGATCAACCCGTGGTTCCGCTCGCCGATGGTCGACGGGGGCTATGACGTCGCGGACTACCGCGACATCGACCAGCTGTTCGGGACCATGGATGACGCCATGGCGTTCATCGACGACGCGCATCGCCACGGCCTCAGGGTCCTGCTCGACATCGTGCCGAACCACACGTCCGACCAGCATCCCTGGTTCCAGGCGGCGCTCGCGGGCGAACCGGGTAGCCGGGAGCGCGATCGGTACGTCTTCCGGGACGGCAAGGGTCGGGACGGGAGCCAGCCACCGACCGACTGGCCGAGCGTGTTCGGCGGTCCGGCCTGGACCCGGGTCACCGAACCGGACGGCCGCCCTGGCCAGTGGTACCTCCACCTCTTCGCGCCCGAGCAGCCGGACCTCGACTGGACCGAACCCGAGGTCCGCGCCGAGTTCGAGTCGATCCTGCGCTTCTGGTTCGACCGCGGGGCGGACGGCTTCCGCATCGATGTCGCCCACGGCCTCGTCAAGGACCCGGACTTTCCCGACCTGGGACGGGCATCTGCGCCCATGACCGGGAGGCGGGGCCCGTACTGGGACCAGGACGGGGTCCACGACATCTATCGCCGCTGGCGAGCCATCGCCGACGAGTTCGGAGATCGGACGTTCGTCGCCGAGGTCTTCGTCGCGAACGCCGAACGCCTGGCCCGGTACCTGCGTCCCGACGAGTTGCACACCGCCTTCGATTTCCGGTTCCTGAGGGCGGGCTGGGACCCGACCGCGCTGCGCGCCGCGATCGACGACAACGTCGGTGCGCTGGCCAGCGTCGGCGCGCCGCCGACATGGGTCCTCTCGAACCACGACCAGACCCGTCACGTCACCCGGTTCGGCCGCACGGTGACCGGCTCGCTTGACCCGGTCATCGACGAGCCCATGCTGACCGGACCGTCGGATCTGCGCCTGGGACGGCGGCGGGCACGCGCGGCGCTGCTGCTGATGCTGGCGCTGCCAGGCACGGTCTACCTGTACCAGGGCGAGGAGCTCGGCCTGGAGGAGGTCGAGGACCTGCCCGATGGGCTGCTCCAAGATCCGGTCTGGTTCCGCACCGGGCACAGGATCCGCGGCCGGGACGGCTGCCGCGTGCCGCTCCCCTGGTCGGGGACTGCGCCACCGTTCGGTTTCGGCCCGGACGCCACCGTCCCGTGGCTGCCCCAGCCGGAGAGCTGGCGCGAGCGAACGGTCGAGGCCGAGGCCGGCGATCCCGCCTCGTTCCTGGAGCTGTACCGGACGGCGCTCCGGCTGCGCCGCGAGCACCTTGGCTTCCGGGGCACGGGGATGGCCTGGCTGCCCGCGCCGGATGATGTGCTGCGCTTCGACCGGCCGGGCGGCTTGGAGACCGTGGTCAACCTCGGGTCGACGTCGATCGAACTGCCGACCGGACGCCCGATCCTGCTCTCGAGCGACCCGCTGGGCGAGAACGGCGAGCTGCCACCGGACACGGCGGTCTGGCTCGGCTAGGCGGCCGCCATCCGGGTCCGCGCGTCCCGCGGGAACACGATCCACCCCATCGCCGCCGCTAGGGCCGCCAGGATCGCCCCGAGGCCGAACACCGCTGCGTGGCCGATGCCCTCGTACAGCAGCCCGCCGACGATGTTGGCGACGATCGCCCCCACGCCGAACCCGAACGTCTGGTACAGCGCCTGACCCGTCGCCTGGAGCTCCGAGGGCAGGAGTCGGGCGATGGTCAGGACGACACAGACGAGCACCCACGCGAACGCGACGCCCGTGACGAGCCGCGTCGCGATGATGAGCCCGGGCGTCTCGATCAGGATCCACGACGCTGTCGCCGCGCCGTAGATCAGGGCGCTGGTGACGAACATGCCGCGAAGCCCGATCCATCTCGCGACCTGCGCCGCGAGGAGCATCGCCGGAATCTCGGCGAGACCCGACACGCCGGCCGACAACGCGACATCGGACGGCGGGCTGCCGAGGTCGCCGAGGCGCAGCGGCAGGAACGTGAAGCCGCTGATGATCGTGATGTTGATGAGCGTCACGGCCACGAGGACGAGACCGAGTCGCGGGGCGACCCGGAGGGCGACGCCTGCGGACCCGAGGCTCGGGCGGGGCCGGCGTGACGGACGCGCGACGTCAGATGCCACGGGCGATCGCAGGCCCTGCGGGCCACCGACCGGAAGCGACCGCTCGAGGTCGGCGCGCTCGATGTCCGGCACGCGGCCCGCGGCCAGGGCTATGGCGAGCGCCGCCACGACGGCCAGCACGTACGCGGCATCGAACCCGGCCCGGTCGTAGACGAACCCGGCTCCGATCGATGACAGCGCGAATGAGAGGCTCGTCAGGAGCCGGACGCGCGCATAGCTGCGTCGATCGACGAGGTTGACGGTCAGCGCGTCGGCCAGCGGCTGCCACGACGACTCGAAGACCCAGTAGACCATCAGCGCCAACGCGATGATGATCGGCGGCCAGCTGCCGAGCAGGATGCCCACCGCCGCCGCGCCACCGACGGCGCAGACCTGGAGCGTGCGCGCGCGGCCAAGACGGACGTCCGCGATGTGCCCCCACGCTGGGACGGCCAGCGTGAACCCGACGGCCCCGACCGAGGCGACCAGACCGATCTCCGCCGGACCGAAGCCGCGACTGGCGAGGATGACCGGGATGAACGGGTAGAAGACGCCGAGGGCCACGCCGAGGGCCAGGACGACGAGGCGCAGGGCGATCACCGGCCGAGGATATCGGGCGCCGACCCGATCCAACTCGGCGGCGGATACGCGACACTGGCGCTGATGGACGCCTCCGCGGCCCGCGAGGATCTCGCACTCACGGCCAACGGCCTCGGTCGGGCCTTCGGGGACCGATGGGCCGTCCGCGACGTGTCGTTCGAGGTCCAGCGGGGCGAGGTCGTCGGGCTGCTCGGCCCGAATGGAGCCGGCAAGACCACCACGGTCCGCATGCTCACCGCGCTGATCCGGCCGACCGAGGGGAACGCGGCCGTCGATGGCCTCGACGTCCAGCGCGACGCCGAGGCGGTCCGCTCGAGGGTCGGCATCCTGACCGAGACGCCAGGCCTGTACGACCGGCTGTCGGCGAGCGCCAACCTCGACTTCTTCGGTCGGCTGTACGGGCTCGACCCAGCCACGCGTGCCGAGCGCATCGAGCAGTACCTGCGCGTGTTCTCGCTGTGGGAACGGCGCGACGACGCCGCCGCCACGTTCAGCAAGGGCATGAGGCAGAAGCTGGCGATCGCCCGGGCCCTGCTCCACGACCCCTCGGTGGTGTTCCTCGACGAACCGACCGCCGCGCTCGACCCGGAGGCGGCGTTCATCGTGCGCGAGGCCATCGAGACGCTGCGCGAGGCCGGGCGCACGATCGTCCTCGCGACACACAACCTTGACGAGGCCGACCGACTGTGCGACCGGATCGCGTTCATCCGCGGTGGCCTGCTGCGGATCGATTCGCCGGCGGCGTTGCGTGGCGCGCTCGGTGGCGGGGGTCTGACCGTCCGCCTGCGCGGCGCCGCCACCGAGGAGCAACTCGCCGCGGTCCGCGAGGTCGCCGGCGTCGCCGCCGCTGAATCCATCGATGGCGTCGTGCGCATCGGGACCGACGACCCCGACGGGGTCGCGCCCAGCGTCGTCCGCGCTCTCGTGGCCGTCGGCGCTGACATCGTCGAGCTGCGCCCCGAGCGGACGTCACTCGAGCGGATCTACTTCGACGTCATGGGCATCCGGCCGGGTGTCGACGCCGGCGAGGAGGCGGCCTGATGCGCCCGGTCATCGTGGCGACGATCCTCCGGCGCGAGTGGCACGAGACCATCCGCAACCGGCTGCTGCTGTCGACGATCCTGCTGCCGCCGCTGTTCCTGACCATCGCCCCGATCGTCCTGGCGGGCGCGGTCGGCGAGAGCACCCTCCCGCCGGAGCTGGCGACCCAGGTCCTGGCCCAGCGGCCCGAGTGGTCGAGCCTCACGCCCGGGGAGCTGGCCGGTGCCTTTGCCGTCCAGCAGTTCCTGGTCTTCTTCCTGTTGATGCCGGCATACATCCCGCTGTCGATCGCGACCTTCTCGATCATCGGCGAGAAGCAGGCGCGCTCGCTCGAGCCGGTGCTGGCCACGCCGATCAGGACGTCGGAGCTCCTCGCGGGCAAGGCGATCGCGGCGCTGGTCCCGGGCGTGCTCGCCGGTTGGGCGACGTACGCGATCTTCGTGGTCCTCTCGTCGATCGTGTACGGGCCGGCCCTGTTCGGCGTGGTGACCGACCCGTCGTGGCTGGCCGGGGTCTTCCTGCTCGGCCCGGCCGTCGGCCTGTCGTCGGTGGTCGCCGGCGTCATCGTGAGCGCCCGGGCGAACGACCCGCGCGTCGCCCAGCAGATCGGTGGCGTGGTCATCGTGCCGGTCATCGCCCTGGTCCTGCTCCAGGCGACAGGCACGTTGCTGGTCGGGCCGGCCGGCTACCTCGTGCTGTCGGCCGGCGTGCTGGCCGTGTCGGCGGTCGGTCTGCGGGTCGGGGTTCGGCTGTTCGACCGAGATGCGATCCTGACGCGCTGGCGCTAGGGAACGCTTCAGCGCGGTCGCGGGGTTCTCTCGTCATGTGGAGCACCCGAGCACCCGCCGGACCGGGAACTTGACATATCCGGGTAGGCCAAACGGCCGTAAGATGCCTCGATGACGACCCCTGCCACCCGCGCTGACTGGATCATCTTCCTGGCCCTGGGCTTCATGTGGGGCTCGTCATACCTGTTCATCAAGCTCGCCGTCGACTCGTTCGGGACGTTCACGCTCATCGCGCTGCGGCTGCTGATCGGCGCGGCCTTCCTGTGGGTCGTGCTGCGAGCCAGCCGCACCGCGCTCCCCCGTGAGCGGCGCGTGTACGGCCACCTCATCGTCATGAGCGTGATCAACATCGCGATCCCGTTCTTCCTGATCACCTGGGCGGAACAGTCGGTCGACAGCGCCCTCGCCGCGATCCTCAACGCCACGGTCCCGCTGTTCGTCATCGTCCTGGCGCCGCTGTTCCTGCCCGACGAGCCCATCCGCCTCAACGGCATCCTCGGGCTGGCGATCGGGTTCGTCGGGGTGGTGCTCATCGTGTCGCCCGGCCTGACGGCGGCGGCGGGCACCCTGCCGGGTCAGTTGGCGCTGCTCGGGTCATCGATCTCCTACGCCATCGGCAACGTGTACGCGCGGCGCAACATCCAGGGTCAGCCGCCGATGATCCCGGCGGTGTTCCAGGTCACCTTCGCGCTGCTGATCGTGGGCCTGCTGGCCATCATCCTGGAGCGGCCGTGGACGGCGACCCCGGACGCCGAGGCGTGGTTCTCGGTCGTCTGGCTGGGCATCCTCGGGTCCGGGATGGCCTACCTGGCGTACTTCCGGCTGCTGCTCACCTGGGGCGCGACCCGGACCGCGCTCGTGGCCTACCTGCTGCCGGTCGTGGGGATCGTGCTGGGCTTCCTCGTCCTGCGCGAACCGATCGACGCCTCGCTGCTCGCGGGCACCGCCTTGGTCATCGCCGGCGTCGCCCTCGTCAACGGCCGCTGGGGCCGACGCCGCCTGTTCGCCCCGACCCCGCAGCCGACGAAGCCGGCCTGACCCTCCTGACCCGCCCTGGCCCTCAGTCTCCGCCGAGCGCGAGGAGCACCGCCCCGGTCACGATCAGCAGCGACGCACCGACCCGCCGGACGACGTCGGTCCGGTCGGCCGCCTCGCCGAGCCGGACCGAGCCCCAGGCCGCCGCGAACACGGCCGCCGATTCGCGCAGTGGTGCGACCCCGGAGAGCGGCGCCACGCTGAGCGCCCACAGGATCAGCATGTACGCCCCGAGCGTCAGCCAGCCGCCGATCGCGGCGTGTCGTAGCTGTTCCCGACCGCCCGCGAACACGCCACCGCCAGCCACGAACCGGATCCAGATCACGAGGAGCAGGGCGCCGGTGACCCACAGGATCGCCGCGTACGTGACCGGGTCGATCAGCCGCGTCCCGACCCGATCGATAGCCGAATAGGTCGCGATCATGACGCCGGTCGCCAACGCGAACGCCACGGACGGGTCGAAGCCGCGGCCCCGCAGCGCGCGCCACGGTTGCTGCAGCAGCAGGAAGCCGGCCAGCAGCGCCGCCACGCCGATGGATCCGCTCACGCTGAGCCGCTCGCCGAGCACCGCCACGCCGATCACGACCGCCAGGAGTGGTGCCGTCCCGCGGGCGATCGGGTAGACGACCGAGAGGTCTCCACGGTTGTACGCGGCTGACAGCAGGATGAAGTACACGGCCTCGATGACGCCCGACACGAGCGCGAGCGCGACCCCCTCCACAGGCAGGGCTGGCTGGCCCGCGAGCCACCAGGCGGCGATGCCCGCCGGCACGATGCCGATCGAGGCGGTCAGCAGACCGACCGTCGCCGCCCGGAGCGGGTCGCCGGCGGTCTTGAGCCGGACGGTCCACGCGACATGGAGCCCGGCACTGACCAGGACGAGCGCGACGACGAACGGGTCCACGCAGGGACGTTAGCGGCCGATGTCCCTCCGCTGCAGGCCCCACGCGCCG
>DATBMM010000183.1:0-1537 GCA_036554825.1 Candidatus Limnocylindrales bacterium | reverse complement strand
CATGACCACGCAGGACGTCGAGGCGATCACCCCGCAGACCCTGATCAACATCCGCCCCGTGGTGGCGTCGATCAAGGAGTTCTTCGGCACCTCGCAGCTCTCGCAGTTCATGGACCAGAACAACCCGCTCGCCGGGCTGACCCACAAGCGTCGCCTGTCCGCGCTGGGCCCCGGTGGTCTCTCCCGTGACCGCGCCGGCATGGAGGTCCGTGACGTCCACCCGTCGCACTACGGCCGCATGTGCCCGATCGAGACCCCTGAGGGCCCGAACATCGGCCTCATCGGCTCGCTCGCCTCCTACGGCCGCATCAACGCGTTCGGCTTCATCGAGACGCCGTACCGCAAGGTCGTCAAGGGCAGGGTCACCGACGAGGTGCACTACCTGTCCGCCGACGAGGAGGACAAGCACGTCATCGCGCAGGCCAACGCGGTCGTCGACGCCGAGGGCAACTTCACCGACGAGCGCGTCCTGGTCCGCACCAAGGGCGGCGAGGTCGAGTACATCCCGGGCGAGGACGTCGACTACATGGACGTCTCCGCGCGCCAGATGGTCTCGGCGGCCACCGCGCTCATCCCGTTCCTCGAGCACGACGACGCCAACCGCGCCCTCATGGGCTCCAACATGCAGCGCCAGGCGGTGCCGCTGGTGAAGTCCGAGGCGCCGCTCGTGGGCACCGGCATGGAGTACCGCGCCGCGCTGGACTCCGGCGACGTGGTCCGTGCCGAGCAGGCCGGCGTGGTCACCGAGGTCTCCGCCGACCTGGTCACCGTCGCCAACGACGAGGGCGGCACCCGCACCTACCGGATCGCGAAGTTCGCGCGCTCCAACCAGGGCACCTCGTACAACCAGCGCGTGCTGGTCTCCGAGGGCGACCGCCTCGAGGCCGGCTCGGTCATCGCCGACGGTCCCGCGACCGACGGTGGCGAGATGGCGCTCGGCCGCAACCTGCTCGTGGCGTTCATGCCGTGGGAGGGCCACAACTACGAGGACGCCATCATCCTCAGCCAGCGCCTGGTGCAGGACGACGTCCTCTCCTCGATCCACATCGAGGAGCACGAGGTCGACGCCCGCGACACCAAGCTGGGCCCCGAGGAGATCACCCGGGACATCCCGAACGTCTCCGAGGACGTGCTGGCCGACCTCGACGAGCGCGGCATCATCCGCATCGGCGCCGAGGTCCGCGACGGCGACCTGCTGGTCGGCAAGGTCACCCCGAAGGGTGAGACCGAGCTGACCCCGGAGGAGCGCCTGCTGCGCGCCATCTTCGGCGAGAAGGCCCGCGAGGTCCGTGACACCTCCCTGAAGGTGCCCCACGGCGAGACCGGCACCGTCATCGGCGTCAAGGTCTTCGACAAGGACGAGGGCGACGACCTGCCCCCGGGCGTGAACCAGCTGGTGCGCGTCTACGTGGCCAACAAGCGCAAGATCACCGACGGTGACAAGCTCGCCGGCCGCCACGGCAACAAGGGCGTCATCTCCAAGATCCTGCCGGTCGAGGACATGCCGTTCCTGGAGGACGGCACCCCGGTCGACGTG
>DATBMM010000179.1:0-3111 GCA_036554825.1 Candidatus Limnocylindrales bacterium | reverse complement strand
GCAGGATCCTGAACGCGATCGCCATGCATCTGTCGCCAGTCAGGCGAGCCAGGGCGTCGAAGGCCTCTCGATCGCCGCGTTTCGCCTGCTCGACCAGGTCTGCGTGCACCCACTCCCTCCGTGTCGGGCATCCCTGCAGCGCGTCCTGCCGGACGCGACCACACTGGAGAGTCGTTGGGTCAGCCTATCGGTTCAAAGCGCCTGGAAGGGTCGGCGGGTCGAAGCCGATGTGAGTGGTGCTGGAACGGTGCCCCAGCGCTGACCAGTCCTCACCGGGCCGCGGGACGTTGGCGCCTCGCTAGACTCGGATCGATGCGTATCGGCGTGACCGTGCCGCTCGGCCAGGACGAGACCGCGGAGGGCCGCTCCCCGACCTTCGACGAGACGCTCGCCTTCGCGCGGCATGCCGAGGCAGGCGGGCTCGACTCGATCTGGGTGTGGGACCACCTCCTGTTCCGCGGGCCCGGCGAGCCTGACGAGGGCATCCGCGAGGCGTGGACGACGAAGACCGCCCTCGCCGCCCTCGTCCCGCGGGTGGAGCTGGGCTCGCTCGTGATGTGCGCCTCGTTCCGGGACCCGGGGCTGATGGCGAAGATGGCCGCGACGCTCGATGACCTGTCGGGCGGCCGGACGATCCTCGGCCTGGGGTCCGGGTGGTACGAGCCGGAGTACCGCGCGTTCGGCTTCCCGTTCGACCACCGCGTCGGCCGATTCGCCGAGGACCTTGAGATCACGACCCGCCTCCTCCGCGGCGAGCGGGTCACCTTCGAGGGACGCTGGCGGCGGACCGACGACGCCGTCCTCATGCCTCCGGCCGAGCGACGAGTCCCCATCCTGGTCGCCGCCAAGGGGCCACGCATGCTGCGGCTGACCGCGACGTGGGCGGACGCCTGGAACACGGCGTGGTTCGGGGGCACGGACGAGCGGCTGCGTACCAGGCTCGACGGGCTCGACCGGGCCTGCGACGACGTCGGGCGTGAGCGGTCGACGCTGCGCCGGACGATCGGGATCCGCTTCGCCGGCCCGAACGAGGCCGAGGACGACGACACCACCCTGGTGGGCGATGCGGACGACCTTGCCGTGATCTTCGACGACCTCGCGGCGCTGGGCGTCGACGATGCCATCGTCTGGTCGCTGTCGAAGACGATCGATGCCGTGGACCGGATCGCCGAGGCGCGTCGCCGCCACCTCGGGGAGCGGTGAGCTCCCGCTCCGCTACGATGCTGACGTGAAGCTCCAGGAGGCCGACGCCAAGTCCTTGCTCGTCGCCCAGGGGCTCCCGGTCCCGGACTGGGCCGTCGCCCACGATGCGGCCGAGGCGAGATCCGCGGCGCAGCGCTTCCTCGACGCCGGCGCCGGCGCGGTCGTGGTCAAGGCACAGGTCCTGGTGGGTGGTCGCGGCAAGGCCGGCGGGGTGAAGCTCGCCCGGACCGCTGACGAGGCCGAGACCGTCGCCGGCGCGATCCTTGGGATGGACATCAAGGGCATGACCGTCCGCAAGGTGCTGGTCGGCCCGGCCGCCGACATCGTCAAGGAGTTCTATCTCGCCGCGGTCCTCGACCGCGCCGAGCGGCGGATCTTGCTGATGGGCTCGGCCGAGGGCGGGGTGGAGATCGAGCAGGTCGCCGCTTCGGATCCAGGGGCGATCGTCCGGCGCCACGCCGACCCGGCCCTTGGCCTGCTCGACTTCCAAGCGCGCGAGATGGCCTTCGCGCTGGGTCTCGAGGGGCACCTCAAGGCCGCCGTCGCGATCGCCACTGGCCTGGTCCGCACCATGACGGCATACGACGCCGACCTCGTCGAGATCAACCCGCTGGCGATCGTCCGCGAGGCCCCGGCAGAGCCCGGTGCGCCTCCGTCGGAACGGCTGGTCTGCCTCGACGCCAAGATCACGCTCGACGACTCCGCGCTCGACCGGCATCCGGGCCTCGAGGACCTGCGTGACCCCGATGAGGAGGCGCCGGAGGACCGCGAGGCGCGCGAGGCCGGACTGACGTTCATCAAGCTCGACGGGACGATCGGCTGCATGGTCAACGGCGCGGGTCTGGCCATGACGACGATGGACCTCGTCAAGCGCGCTGGCGGCGAGCCCGCGAACTTCCTGGACATCGGCGGCGGCGCCCGCGCCGACAAGGTCGCGCATGCCATGGCGCTGATCCTGGCCGACCCCAAGGTCGACGCGATCCTCGTGAACATCTTCGGCGGCATCACGCGGGGCGACGAGGTGGCCCGGGGCCTGATCGAGGCACGCGCCCAGCAGACCCGCGACGTGCCGATGGTGGTGCGCATCGTCGGCACCAACGCGGCCGAGGCGGCGGCCCTGCTCGAGGAAGCACGCTTCCAGACGGCGGGCACCCTCGACGAGGCAGCAGCCAAGGCGGTGGCCGCGTCGGTGGGCGCGGGCGGGACACGGTCGGCGGCCGCGGGCGGGACCCGGTCGGCGGCCGCGGGCGGGACCCGGTCGGCGGCCACGGAGACGCGAGGGTGAGCGTCCTCGTCGGTCGCGACACGCGGCTCGTCGTCCAGGGCATCACCGGTCGGGAGGGCGGGTTCCACGCGCAGGCGTGCCAGGCCTACGGGACCGCCGTCGTCGCCGGGGTCACGCCGGGCAAGGGCGGCCAGCTCGCCCTGGACGGCACGGTGCCGGTCTTCGACACGGTCGCTGACGCGGTCCGGCAGACCGGGGCGAACACGTCGCTGATCTTCGTGCCGGCCGCCGGCGCCCCGGATGCGGTCATGGAGGCCGCGACCGCAGGGATCGGGACGATCTTCTGCATCACGGAGGGCATCCCCGCGCTTGACATGATCCCGGCGGTCGACCTCGTCCAGCGCCATGGCGCGCGACTGATCGGGCCGAACTGCCCGGGCGCAACCTCGCCCGGCCGTGCGAAGGTCGGGATCATCCCGGGCTCGATCCACCGCGAGGGGCGGGTCGGCGTGGTGAGCCGCTCCGGCACCCTTACCTACGAGGCCGTCCAGGCCATGACCGACGCCGGCCTCGGCCAGTCGACGTGTATCGGGATCGGCGGCGATCCGATCATCGGGACGACCTTCCTCGACGCGCTCCAGCTGTTCGCCGATGACCCGGAGACCGAGGCCATCGTGCTGATC
>DATBMM010000167.1:0-2075 GCA_036554825.1 Candidatus Limnocylindrales bacterium | reverse complement strand
TTCGAACCTCTTGATGCGCCTCCTTTCCGTCACCGTCGTGCCGGAAAAGCCCGTTCACGAAATTCCCGCCTCGTGAACGTGTGACCAGCTTACATATATATGCGGCGCCGGCAATCGTGGAAACTGCTTATTGACGGCATTTCGGGCGGGCACGGGACGGAGCACGGGATCCCTCGCTCGCAAAATCCGCCGGAACTTACGACTTTGCTCGCGAGGATCCCGCGCCCCGTCACGGGCTCGCCCTGCGTAGCGTGATGTGTCGCACGATGGGCAGGCGGTCGGGATCCTGCGAGCGAGCGAATGCGGTCGCCGCGCCTGAGCGAGCGAGCAGGGATCCCGACCGCCTGCCGTTCGCTGACACACGATGCCGCAAGCGCCAGGCCCGAAACGACAACGCCGGCCTCGTGGCCGGCGTCGTTCGTTCAGGAGACAGGACTGCGGGTCAGGGCGAGCGGACGGCGTCGCCGACGTGCACTTCGCGGTCCGATGCCATCATGAGCCCGTAACTCATGCGGTCGTAGGACTTGAACACCATCGCGATGCCGTTGCGCTCGTCGGGCAGCTGCACCGTGCGGCTCTCGGGGTGCGGGGTGATGTCGCGCACTTCCTCGCCGGCCTCCCAGACCGTCAGCACGTGGCCGGGCTCGAGCCCGTGGCGCGTGCCGCGGTTGATGATGACGACGTCGTAGCCGGCGACCACGGTGCGGTCGTCGATCACCGACATGATGGTGCCTTCGACCTTCGACTTCGGCGCACGCGGGATGAAGTCCATCTTCGGGTCGCCCGCGCTAGGCACCAGGATGTCGCCGTCGAGCGTCTCGCGAGCGGAGTCCACGATCAGCATCGTGGACGGGTCGCCGGAGCGCTTGAGGTCGGCCTCGCCCGCGAACAGGCCCTGGTAGCCGAGCACGTCGCCGTCGTCCGGATCCTTCAGCTCGTCACCGACGTGGTAGACGCTGTAGCGGCTGCCCAGCGCGGCGCTGCCGAGGCGGCGCACGTAGACTTCCTGGCCGGCCGCCGAGACCAGCCGGTGGTCGCGGCCGTGCGCCACGTAGGGCGCGCCGCGGACCTGTTCCTCGGAGAGCACGGCGGGCCGCTGCATGAATGCCGCGATGTGGTCGTACGGAATCGCGTGGATCGCCTCCGACAGCGGATGTTCCCGCACCCGCGGCGACAGGCGCGTGGCGCCGCCCTGCGCGACGGTCACCCGCGGCTGCCCGTCCACCCAGGTGAGCGCCAGCGTGTCGCCCGGATAGATGAGGTGCGGGTTCTCGACCTGCGGGTTGATGTGCCAGATCTCGGGCCAGTACCAGGGATCGGTGAGGAACTTCGCCGAGATGTCCCACAGCGTGTCGCCCGGCTGGACCACGTAGGTCGAAGGGGCGTCCGGCGACACCGGGATGACGCTGCGGTCGATGCCCTGCTGGCCGGTGGCGGGTACGGCGATCGCGAGCGCGACCAGCGCGGCGGCCGCCATGCGGCGGGCGGGGCCCAGGGGAATGTTCAGGATGGACGATGGCATGCGAGTGCTCCCAGACTGCCGGGCCGGGCCGGACGACCGTATAATCGCCTCCGGAGTCCGACGTAAGTCCATGGTTCGACGAACTTTAGCAGCATTCACCTGCCAGATACACGTAACCCAGGCCCCTCTCCCATGACGCGCCTCACAATCCTGGAGTATCCGGACCCCCGGTTGCGCACCAGGGCCGTCCCGGTGGCGGCCGTGGACGCGCCATTGCGTGAACTGATCGACGACATGCTGGAGACCATGTACGCGGCCAACGGCATCGGCCTGGCCGCGACCCAGGTCGACGTCCACCGCCGCCTGCTGGTCGCCGACGTCTCGGAAGGGCGCAACCAGCCGCGCGTCTTCATCAACCCGGAGATCCTGTCGCAGGACGGTTCGACCACCTCGCAGGAGGGCTGCCTCTCGGTGCCGGGCTACTACGACGACGTGCCGCGCGCCGAGCGCGTCCGCGTCCGGGCCCTGGGCCGTGACGGCAAGGCCTTCGAGGAGGACCTCGAGGGGCTGCTCGCGATCTGCGTGCAGCACGAGATCGACCACCTCGACGGCA
>DATBMM010000148.1:0-3491 GCA_036554825.1 Candidatus Limnocylindrales bacterium | reverse complement strand
CGTGCGCTCGATGTCGGCCGGATCGCGACCGACGTCCCGGCACGCGGCGTCGACGACGTCACGGAGCCGCCCGACGCCCGCCGGCGTGTTGCCGATGTCGGCGAACCAGGTGTTCCACGCCTGGACGTGCGGCGCGGCGATGCGCAGCATCCGCGGCCCGTTCGAGCCGATCATCAGCGGCGGGCCCGCCGGCCGCGGTCCGCGCGGCAGCAGCTCGCAGTCGCGTGCCTGGTAGTAGGTGCCGTCGAAATCGATCGCGCCCTCCTGGAGGAGCGTCCGGATGATCGTGAACGCCTCCTCGAACCGGTCGACGCGATGGTCGAACGGGATCCCGAACGCCCGGAACTCGGTCTCGTTCCAGCCGGCACCGAGGCCGAGGATCAAGCGACCACCGCTGATCTCGTCGATGGTGCTCGCCTGCTTGGCGAGGACGGCCGGGTTGTGGAACGCGGTGCAGGCGACCAGGGGCCCGAACTCGATGCGACTGGTGCTCGCCGCAACGGCAGCGAGCATCGACCAGGCCTCCCACGGTCCGCGCGGCGGACGATCCGGCCAGCGATACAACAGGTGCTCCCCGAGCCAGACCGAGTCGTAGCCGAGGTCCTCGATGGCGCGGAGCATGTCGAGCAGCTCGGGCCAGCGAGCCTCGCGCTCGACCTCGGGCAGCTGGACGCCGACCTTCAGTGGGCGGGGCACGGGCGACGGCTAGTGCGCGGCGGGGATCAGCGCGTCATGCATCGCGCGCAGGTGGTCGGGCGTGCTGCCACAGCACGCTCCGACGATGCGCGCGCCGGCCTGATGCATCCGGAGCCCGAAGTCGGCCATGGTCGCCGGCTCGGCTCGATAGACGGCGCGCATGTCGACGAGCTCCGGCATCCCGGCATTCGACTTCGCGACGAGGATCACGTCGGGGTCGGCGGCGTGCATCTGTTCGATCACGGGCAGGAGCTCGTCGGGACCGTTGCCACAGTTGCCACCGACGGCATCGGCGCCCCACGCGACCAATGCCTCGACGGCCTGCTCCGGCGACACGCCCATCATCGTGTGTCCGCGGGTGTCGAAGGTCATCGTCGTGATCAGCGCGATGCCGGGCGCCGCCCGGCGCACCCCTTCGATGGCCGCCTTGATCTCGTTCAGATCGGACATCGTCTCGATCCAGATGAGATCGACGCCACCGGCCACCAGCGAGGCGGCCTGCTCCCGGAACACGTCGACGGCGATGTCGTAGTCGAGCGTGCCGAGCGGCTGGACGATCTCGCCGGACGGGCCGATGTCGCCGGCGACGAGCGCGGTGCCACCCGCGGCGTTGACCTCGGCGCGGGAGAGGATGGCCGCCGTGCGGTTGAGGTGATCGACGCGCTCGCTCAGGCCATGGAGGCCGAGCCGGAGGCGGTTGCCGCCGAACGTGTTGGTCATGAGGATCCGCGACCCAGCCTCCAGGTAGCCGCGCTGGATGCGGCGGATCACGTCGGGCTGGGTCAGGTTCCAGACCTCGGGCGGATCGCCGAATTGGAGGCCGTTGGCGAACAGCATCGTGCCCATGGCGCCGTCGGCCAGGATGGGGCCGGGTTCGGCGAGCAGGTCGCGGAACCTCTGGCTGGCACGGCCGCCGTCGATGGCGAGACGCGTCTGACGATCCGGGAAGCGGTCGTTGTCGACCGGCTCGAAGCCTGGCTGCGCGACGGCGTCGGCGGTGGCGCTGCCGGGATCGGCCGAACGGTGTCCGCGCGCACGCAGGCCGCGGCGGGGCGAATCCATGTCGGGATGATAGCCGGTGAGGTCGGGGGCACCCGGACCCTGGGCCGGGACGTTGACATCCCGGGCGCGCGTCCTCCACCCTGCCCACGATGCATCGCGTCGTTGACACCACGGCGAGCCGGTCGCAGCAACAGCCCGCGAGGGCCCGCTCGACCTAGATGCGCGCGCCCGCGTGGGCGCCAGCGATCGGATCTGAGAGGAACGCCCTCGGCACGAGCCGAGGGCGTTTTCGTATGTTCGGAGGGATCACATGGACGCGACACTGTTCGTCCGGGGCCTCGTCCTCGGTTTCACCATCGCCGCGGCCGTCGGGCCGATCAGCCTGCTGGTCATCCGGCGCACCCTCGCCGAGGGGCGCCTGATCGGTCTCGTCTCCGGCATGGGCGTCGCGACCGCCGACGCAACCTACGGGGCGATCGCGGCGTTCGGGCTGACGGCGATCAGCGACCTCCTCATCGACGGGCGCCGGGCGCTCGGGATCGTGGGTGGCGTCTTCCTGCTGTGGCTCGCGTGGCGGACCTTCCGATCCGTGCCGGTCGAGGCCGCGGCCGACGTCGAGGGTCGGCGCCGCGGACTGCCCGGTGCCTACCTCAGCACGCTGGGGCTCACCCTGACCAACCCGATGACGATCCTGTCCTTCGCGGCGCTGTTCGTCGGCCTCGGCGTGACGGGCGGCGACCTCGGCGGTGCGACGCTGTTGACCCTCGGCGTCCTCGCCGGCTCCGCGCTGTGGTGGGTGGTGTTGACCGCCGTCGTGGGGGCGGTGCGCGGGCGACTCACGACGACCGGGCTGCGCCGCGTGAACATCGCATCGGGCTTGCTGATCGGCGCGTTCGCGGTCGCCGCGATCGTCTCTGCTGTGGTCTGACCGTCGGTGCTACCCCTCGGTGCGGCGCTGTCGGGCGAGCTCGTGCAGTCGCGCGTCGGAGATCCCGAGGTGGTGGGCGATCTCGTGATAGACCGTCTCGGCGACCGCCGCGGCCAGGCGCTCGGGGCTGCGGTTCGCGCGCATGAGCGGGCCACGGAAGATCGTGATCTTGCTGGCGAGGGGCGCAGCGTCGGCCGACCACGCCGTCCGCGGCACGCCCTGGTAGAGGCCGAAGAGCCCGTGCGCGCCGGTCGCGGCGAGCTGGTCGGGCGTCGCCTCCTCCTCCACGACGATCGCCACGCTGCCGAGCTGCCCACGGAACGGCTCGGGCAGCCGGTCGAGCGCGGCGACCACGAGGTCCTCGATGTCGGCCTCGGTCGGCCCGTCGGGTAGCACCGGACAACGATAGACCGGGGTGCTGGAAAGGCTGGTCGGGGAGGTGGGACTCGAACCCACGATCTCGTGCTCCCAAAGCACGTGCGTTAGCCACTACGCCACTCCCCGGCGCTTCCGTGAATATCCCACATTACCCCGCACGCGACGCTGACAGGGCAGGACTCCGAAACGCGACCCACTCGCGTGCGCCCGTCGCGTGCGGGCGATCATCCTGCGAGACTGGGGCTGGCAGACGGGCGGGAGGTGATCGATGGGCGGGTCCCAGCCGAAGCGTGAGGCCCGGGAGCGTCGGCAGGTCCGGGATTCGGCCCGCGACTTCCTGCGTGCGGCCGCGGGCGGGCTGCTCGTCGGGCTGCCGCTCCTGTGGACCATGGAGATGTGGGAGCACGGAGCGACGATGTCGCCCCTCAAGGTCCTCCTGCTGCTTGCCCTCGCCTTCGCGGTGGTCGTGGGCTTCAACGCCATCAGC
>DATBMM010000125.1:0-3359 GCA_036554825.1 Candidatus Limnocylindrales bacterium | reverse complement strand
CACCGACGTATCGAGTCCGCCCGAGTAGGCGAGGACGACCTTCTTCATACCGGTGCCGGAACCTCCGCGATCGAGCGCTGCATGGCCTCGAAGCGCAGGCGCCAGCGCTCGAGGCGGTCTTCATCGGCGAACAGGACGAGGAGCGTATTGTCGCCGGCCAGCGTGCCCTCCTGCTCCTGGAGGGAGGACTCGTCGATCGCCTGGGCGACGACGCTCGCCGTGCCCGGCGTGCCGGTGAGGACGAGGATCAGCCCGCTCCGCCCGATGGTGACGGGCACGTCCGCGAGGATACGCCTGAGGCGCTCGTCGGAGCCGGTCGGAAGCGTGGTCGGGACCCGCGCCGCGACATCCTCCGGCGACACGTAGACATGGCCGTCGGCGCGCGGCGCCTTGAGCAGCCCGAGGTCGCCGATGTCGCGGCTGACCGTGGCCTGGGTGACGTCAAAGCCCTGCGCCGTCAGCGCATCGACCAGCTCGCGCTGGCTCCCGATCGGGCGCGACGCGATGAGCTGGCTGATCGCGCGCTGGCGGAGCCGCTTGAGCTCCTGCCCGTTGCCTCGCCCGTTCATGCCGCACCCACCGCCTGGCGGGTCGCGGTGATGCGGGTGCCGAAGCTCGGGTCACCGAGCGCACGCTCGAGGGCGCCCTCTGCGGACGAGTCGGCGATGATCGCCTCCGAGCCCTCCCAGCCGAGCGCCGACAGGGCGGCCCGGATCTTGGGCACCATCCCGCCGGCGATGACGCCAGCGTCGATGAGGTGTTCAGCCTCGGCCGCAGTCAGGGTGTCGAGCTTGCCGCCATCCTCGTCACGGACGCCGTCGACGTCGGTCAGCAGGACGAGCTGGCGGGCCCCGAGTCCGGCGGCGATGCCGGCGGCTGCATCATCGGCGTTGACGTTGCAGACGATCCCGTCGGCGTCGCGGGCGAGCGGGGCCACGACCGGCACCTGGCCCGAGACGAGGATCGCGTCGAGCAGGTCGCGCCGGAGCCCGGTCACGCTGGCCACCAGGCCCAGGTGCGGGATCCGCTCGGCGATCAGCAGCCCACCATCGACGCCGCTGAGGCCGACCGCATCGACGCCGAGGTCGCGCAGACCGGCGACGAGCTCGCTGTTGACGACCCCGCGCAGGACCGCGGCAGCAACCTCGAGCGACTGCTGGTCGGTGACGCGGAGGCCGCCCTCGAACTTCGACGGGACGCCGAGCCGCTCGAGCCATTCGGTGATCCGCTTGCCGCCGCCGTGGACGAGGACCACCGGCCGGCGACGTGCCACCGCGGCGACGTCCGCGAGCACGTGCGACTGCTCCGCGATCGTCGTGCCACCCAACTTGACGACGAGGATCTCGCTCATCAGGTGGTGTACTCGCTGTTTTCGATGACATATTCCTGTGTCAGGTCGCAGCCAAAGGCTTCGCCGACGCCGTCGCCGAGACCCAGGTCGAGCTCGATCACCAGTTCGGGGGCGTCCATGGCGGCCCGGGCAGCTCCCCGGTCGAACTCGAGCGGACCGCCCGCCGCGCCATCGAAGACGAGGTGGCCGGCGATCGAGATGCGGAGTCGATCGGGGTCGATCGTCGCCGCCTGGCCGGCGCGCCTGGCGGCGTCCTCGGCAGCCAGCCCCGACGCTTGCAGCACGGCCGTCGACGCCGTGACGGCATTGCCGGCTGCGCCGGCGATCCGGCCCCAGTTCGGGTCCTTGCCGTGAGCGGCGGCCTTCACGAGGCTGCTCGAGACGACGGCCCTCGCCACTGCCCGCGCATCGGCGTCGTCGACGGCACCCGTGACCGACGCCGTGATCAGGATCGTGGCGCCCTCGCCGTCGGCTGCCTGCTGCCGGGCGAGGTCACGGGCCACGGCCTCCAGCGCGGCGCCGAAGGCCACTGCGGCCGTGCTGCCGGCACTCAACGGGGCGGCACCCGCCGCACCCGACGCGAGGACGAAGACCGTGTCGTTGGTGCTCGTATCGCCGTCGACCGACAGCTGGTCCCAGGTCCGCGCAGCGGCCGGTCGCAGGAGGCCCCACAGGACCTCGGGCGACACCGACGCATCGGTCAGCAGGACCGACAGCATCGTCGCCATGTTCGGATGGATCATCCCGACGCCCTTGGCGATCCCCGTGATCGTGACGGTGATCGGCTCGCCGTCCGCAGCAGGGAGGATCAGCGAGGTCGTGGCGACCTTGGCGACCGAGTCGGTCGTGCGCAGGGCCTCGGCGGCGGCTGCGAGGCCGGCGTCGTCGGCGCGGAGCGACGTGGCCAGCGCTTCGATCCCGGCAGCGACGCGGTCCAGCGGCAGGCGGGTCCCGATGATGCCGGTCGACAGGTGCAGCACGCGTTCCGGGTCGATGCCCAGGGCCGACGACACGAAGCCGCCGACGCGAGTCTGGTCGTCGTCCCCTGCCGCTCCCGTGGCCGCATTGGCGCACCCGCTCGTCGAGACGACCGCCGACGCGAACCCGAACCCGCCACGCTGGTCTCCGGACGTGGCCGCGAGGTTGGCCCGTGACAGCTGTACGGGCGCGGCCGCGAACGCGTTCGGTGTGAACACGGCGGCCGCCGCGGCGGCACCCTCGGCCGCGACGATCAGTGCGAGGTCGGGTCGCCCCGACGCCTTGATCCCGGCGGTCGATCCGCCCGCGCGGAAGCCGCGCGGCAGCACGGCCCGTCGCTCGACGGCGGGCAGCGGCGGTGAGCTCAGCGCCGAGATCGCCATCTACGGCGCCAGCGGGAGCTGCTCGAGGCCGGCCGTCTCGGGCAGGCCGTGGACGATGTTGAAGGACTGCACGGCCTGGCCGGCGGCGCCCTTGACGAGGTTGTCCTCGACCGCGAGCGCGATGATCCGGCCGGTCCGCTCATCGACCCGGACATGGACGAGGACGTGGTTGCTCCCCGTCGTGTGCTTCGTGGCGGGCGGCGCGGCCACCACCCGCACGAACGGCTCGCCGTCGTACGCCGCCGCGTACAGCCGATCGATCTCGGCCTGGGTCACGGGGCGGGTCGGCCGGACGTGATTGGTCGACAGGATGCCGCGGACCATCGGGATGAGGTGCGGCAGGAAGTCGACCGCGATCGCGCCGGGATTCGCGTCGGGCTCCAGGCCGCCATCGATGGCGGCGAAGGCGAGCTCCTGCTCGATCTCGGCCACATGGCGATGCCCGCCCAGTCCGTACGCCTTCACGCTCTCGTCGACCTCGCCGAACATCATCTGGGGCTTCGGATCGCGGCCGGCGCCCGACACGCCGCTCTTGGCATCGACGACGAGATCGCCGATGAGCCCGGCGCGGGCCAGCGGGGCGAGGGCGAGCAGCGTGGCGGTCGGGTAGCAGCCGGGCGAGCCGACGATCGCGACGTCCTCCTCGA
>DATBMM010000107.1:0-5775 GCA_036554825.1 Candidatus Limnocylindrales bacterium | reverse complement strand
TCGCGGACGTGCACCTCGCCGGTGTCGAGATCCACCTCGACGTGGGCGACGCACGCCGCCCAACCGAACGCGGGGTAGGCGTCGCCGGTGTAGGTCGCATCGTCGAACGGGGTGCCGCCCGGATACGGCTCGAACTGCTGGTCGATGCGAGTCGTGCCGTGTGTGCGGGCATACGCCGCCGCCGTCGCCGCGAAGGTGCCACCGGTCTCGGCCTCGACCTGCTCGCGCAGGCGCCGCGCAGCCGCGATGAGCAGCCCCCCGACGACCATCGCGGTCCTCGACGCCACCGTCGGGCCCGAGTCGGGCACGTATGCCGTGTCCTGTGGCGCGATCTCGACCTCGCGCTCGTCGAGCCCGAGCGCCTCGGCGACGAGCTGCGGGAAGATCGTCTTGGTCCCCTGCCCCATCTCGGTCGACGCGGTCAGGATGCGGACTCGCCCCTCGGCGGTCAGCTCGATCGACGCGACCGACGCGAGCTTGACCTCGCCGGAGCCGGTGAACCCCGCACCGTGCCAGGCGAGCGCCAGGCCGACGCCCGAGGCGAATCGATCGCGCTCCGTGCGGATGGCGGAGCCGGGGATCGTCCCCGAGCCCGCCCGCCCGCGCCGGGCGTCGTCAGTCCGCGACCGCATGCGCACGAACTCGGCGGCCTCGGCGGCCCGTTCGAGGACCTCCTCGCCGGCGACGCTGTCGCGGAGCACTTGGCTGGTCGGCGTCGTGTCCCCTGGCCGGTACACGTTGCGCCGCCTGATGTCGAGCGGCGAGATGCCGAGCCGGTCGGCGATCCGGTTGAGGTGCGTCTCGGCGGCGAACTGGGTCTGGGGCGCTCCGAAGCCGCGGAACGCGCCGTTGGGTGGGGTGTTCGTGCGGGCGGCCTTGGCGCGGATCCGCACGTTGGGGCAGCGATACGGGCCGCCGGCGTGGATCGCGCCGCGCGACAAGACCACCGGGGTCAGCGTGCAGTACGCGCCGCCGTCCATCACGACCTCGATCTCCTGGGCGATGAGCATGCCGTCGTGGGTCACACCGGTCCGATGGCGGACGATCGCCGGGTGGCGCTTCGTGGTCGCCGCGATGTCCTCGTGGCGGTCATAGATCATGCGGACCGGCTTCTGGGCCTTGCGCGCGAGCAGCGCCGCGTGGAGCGCGATGACCGACGGGAACTCCTCCTTCCCGCCGAAGCCGCCACCGGTCTCGGCCTGGACGACGCGCGCCCCGTCATCGTCGAGCCCGAGGCCGCGCTTGAGCGCGGCGTGCACGTAGTACGGGCACTGGAGCGAGCCGGTGACCGTGACCCCGCCCTCGGTCGGGACCGCGATCATCGCGTTGTTCTCGATGTAGAGCTGCTCCTGGTGACCGACGCGGTACTCGCCCTCGAGGATCAGGTCGGCCGCGCCGAACGCGGCGTCGGGGTCACCCCGGTCGATGGCGTACGCCGCGAACACGTGGTCGGAGAGGTCCGGGTCGAACATCGGCGGCAGGGGCGTCGTCCGCGGGGTGACCCGGCGGCGCGCCTCGCGCAGGGTGGCCTTGTCGGGCGCGGCGATGAGCGCCAGCGGCTCGGCGTGATGCAGGATCTCGCCCCCGACCGGGACGAGGATCGGCTGGTCGTTCTTGATCGAGCTGACGATGTTGTCGCCGGGGATGTCGTCGGCGGTGACGACCACGACCGCCGACCAGTCGAACGCCTGGTCGAGCTCGAGCGCCTCGAACCGGGCATGCGCGTCGGTCGAGCGGATGGTGGCCCCGAACCAGGCACCCGGGACCACGATGTCGTCCGTGTAGAGGGCGGTCCCGGTCAGCTTCTCCGGACCCTCGCGGCGAAGCGGGAGTGCCGGCTGGGCACGGCCGGGAACGGTCGCCCCAGGTGGGATGACGAGCGGCTCAGTCACGGGTGTCCGAGTCGTCATGCGGACGGACGATACCATCGGCGCTCCGCCCGAACGGGAGTCCCGGGCGACGGACGTCTGGCGGTCGTCAGTGCCGTTCGCGCCGTGCACGCCCCCCGTTCGGTGCGATGGCGCACCGAGAAATGGTCGGAGGGCCGCTTCCGATGGTCCCGTCGGCCGTCGCCGACCGTATCATCCGGCCGACTAGGGCTCCGGTCGCTGCCCGGAGTCCGGTCACTCGGGGGGATCGACGTCATATGAACCTGCCACCGGCCACGGTGCTGCTCATCATCCTTATCGCTGCCGTGGCCAACATCCTGATCCTGGCCGCGGTGACGGCCCGGGTGCGGGCCTCGCGTGCACAGCGCCTGGTGGAAGTCCAGGGCTTCATGTCGTCGTCGTACGGCCACGACCGGCCCGACACCGACACCGATCCCGTGGTGCCCGCCGACGCGTGGCTGCCCTCGGACGAGAGCTGGTCGCGTTCCCGCCACGTGTGGACCGAGGCGAACGGCTGGATGACCCCGAACTGGGAGGCCGAGCGTTCGCGAAGCGCGGATATCGACCCGTCGGAAGCGCCGTTCGAGTACCCCGAGCCGACCACGCTCGAGCAGCGCGCAGCCATGGTCGATCCGCCGCCCGCGGCGTGGACCGAGATGGAGGCGGAGTGGGACGCGGAGCTCGAGTCCGACGACGACCAGGCCGAGGACGCGGCCGCCGTCGACGAGACGGATCCCGAGAGCGACGCCGCCGAGGCGGATGCATCCGCAGACACCGACGACAGTGACGACGACACCGAAGAGGTCGACATGATCCAGGACGAGGACACCATCGAGGCCGAGGCCACGGACGCCACGGACGACACCGACGTCGCCGACGTCCCCACCGCCGCGACGATCGCTACCAACGGGGCCAGCGGTCACGCCCCGAGCGCCCGCCTGGGTACGCCCCGCGGCCGGGACGCGCTGACGGGCATGCTCGACGGCCCGGCGTTCGAAGAGGTGATGGCCCAGGAGGAGGCGCGCGAGCAGCGCTACGGCCGTCCGGCCACGGTGATCGTCTTCGAGCTCGACGGCCTGACCAAGCTCGTCGACCGCCTCGGCCCAGAGCCTGGCGACCGGATCGAGACCGCCCTCGGCGACACGATCAAGCGGCTCGCGCGGCGCGCCGATCACGTCGCTCGACTCGAGCGCGGCCGCTATGCGGTCCTCCTCCCCGAGACCGACGAGGTCGCCGCGATCAACTACGTCGAGCGCATCCGACGCGCGGCCGATCTGTGGCTCGAGTCGGGCGCCATCGCGATGCGGCTGGCGATCGGCTGGGCGAGCGCCGCCGGCGATGCCGGTCTGAGCGGCGCCGTGCGGGTCGCGACCGATCGGATGCGGCTCGAGCAGCGGCGCCAGGCCCGGGGCGCAGGCGACGTCGCTCCCGAGGCCGACGCGCTGGATGGTCTGGAGACTGCCGAGGCCGGGTCCGGGCTGTAGGGTCAGTCGACCCCGAGACGGATCGCGCGACCCGGGGTCGCGCCGGTGTGCTCGCCCGCGCGGACGACGGCGACGCCGTTGACGATGACGTGGTCGATGCCCGTCGGGAACCGCCGCGGCTCGTCGTAGGTCGCGTTGCTCCGGATCGTCGCCGGATCGAACACGACGAGATCGGCGAGGTTGCCGTCGCGGATCGTCCCGCGCTGCCGGAGCCCGAGGCGTGCCGCCACGGCGCCGGTCATCTTGCGGACCGCCTCCTCCAGGCTGAGGAGCCGCTCCTCGCGCACGAACTGGCCGAGGATCCGCGGGTAGGAGCCGTACGTCCGCGGACTCGGCTTCTCGCCGATGAAGGTCGAGTCGGTGCCGACCATCCCCACCGGATGGGCCACGAACCGAGGCAGGGTCTCCGACCACGGCCCGCTCGTGACCTGGTTGACCCCGAGGTCCTCGGCGAGCAGCAGGTCGCAGATGGCGTCGACCGGATCCTGGCCCGTGTCGGCCATGACGTCGGCCAGCGTGCGCGCCTCCCAGCGCCCCAGGTCGGGCCGCCGGAAGTTGCCGAGCCGCAGGTCGGCCCACCCGGCGGGGCTCGTGTAGGCGGGGCCCATCTCCGTCCTGAGGCGGTCGCGCGTCGCCCGATCGGCGAGGCGCTCCTTGAGCGGCAGCGGACCACCGGCCTGGACCCACTGGGGGAGCTGGATGAGCAGTCGCGTGCTCGCCCATTCGTAGGGATACGAGTCGAACGTGACGTCCAGACCCTCCGCGCGTGCGTCGTCGATGAGAGCGAGCAGCCGGTCGGCGCCGCCGGGGTGCGTCTGACGGTGATAGAAGTGGGTGATGTGCGCTGGCGCGCCGGATCGGCGCCCGATCTCGATCGCCTCCAGGAAGGGATCGAGGTAGCGGTCGCCGAGCGTGTACCGGACGTGGCTGTGGTAGAAGCCACCGCGCTCACCGGCGGTCCTGCCGAGCGCTGCCAGCTCCTCGGTCGTGGCGTAGCTGCCGGGCGGGTAGTCGAGGCCGGACGACAGGCCGACCGCACCATCGGCCATCGCGTCGCGGAGGGTGCCGGCCATCCGGTCGATGGCGGCCTCGTCGGCCGGGACGTCGTCCCAGCCGAGCGCGTCGATGCGGAGCTGGCTGTTCCCGACGAGCGTGCCGATGTTGACGCTGACCGTCCCGTCATAGCGGGCCAGGTAGTCGCGGACGGTGTGCCAGTCGTAATCGATGTCGGGCCGGCCATCCAGGCCCGAGTCGAGATGGACGAAGGCCTCGAGATCCTCGCGACGCCGGAACGGCGCGAACCCATTCCCGTCGACACCCACGATCTCGGTCGTCACGCCCTGGCGGACCTTGGGCTCGTGGCGCGGTTCGGCGAGGATCACTAGCCCGCCGTGGCTGTGGAGGTCGATGAAGCCGGGCGCCACGATGCGGTCCGTGGCATCGATGGTCGCCGCGGCGTGGGCGGGCGCCTTGGCGTCCGCCGCGAGGACCCGCATCCGATCGCCTTCGACGACCACGGTCCCGGGCCGTCCGGGTGCGCCGGTCCCGTCGACGATCGTGCCGCCGCTGATGAGCAGATCGACGCTATCAGTCATGACGGGAGACCATCGCGCCCGCCAGGTCCCTCCAGCCGGCGGCCGCGGACCCAGCTGGCCCGGACCATGTCCGGATGGGCTCGGAAGATGATGCGGCTGGCCAGGTCCTCGGCCTCGTCGTCGACCACGCCTGGGATCGGCGCCGTGAACGCGGGATCGACCGCGATCAGGTCGGCATCCTTGCCTGCCTCGATCGAGCCGATCGTATCGCCCAGACCGAGCGCCTCCGCCCCGCCCAGCGAGCCCAGCCTGATCCAATCGAGCGGGCCGATGACCGGACCCTGCTCCAGACCCGCGACGCGACGCGCGTTCTGGGCGTAGAACCCGACCCGCATCACGCCGAACATCGACAGGTCGGGCCCACCCGCGACGTCGGACCCGAGCCCGAGCGACAGCCCGGCGTCCCGGTAGCGCCCCAACGGCATCACGCCCGACGCGAGGAACAGGTTGGAGACCGGGCAATGGGCCACCCGCGTGCCCGTCTCGACCAGGCGGCCCAGCTCGCGGTCGGACAGATGGACGGCGTGCGCCAACACGGTGCGCTCGCCGAGCCCGCCGGCCAGGTCGTAGACGTCGACGTAGTCGATCGCCTCGGGGAACAGCCGCGCGACCTCGGCGATCTCGCCATCGTCCTCGGACACGTGGGTCTGCCAATACGCGCCGGTGGACGCCGCCAGGGCCGCCGATTCGCGCAGGAGGTCGGCCGTGCACGAGACGGCGAACCGCGGCGTGACTGCGTATCGGAGCCGGCCGTCGTCGGCGCCGTGCCAGCGGTCGATGAGCCGCGCGCTCTCCGCGAGGGACCGG
>DATBMM010000297.1:0-8019 GCA_036554825.1 Candidatus Limnocylindrales bacterium | reverse complement strand
CAAGCGCGCCGAGCCGCACCGCCCCGCGCATGTAGTCGCTGAACGTCAGGAACGTGGCGTCGTAGGGGATGAAGGCACCGTGATAGGCGATACCGTTGGCCGCGCCACCCATGCCGTGCTCGCGGACCCCGAATCGCAGGTTCCGACCCGGTTCGTCGGCGCTGAACTGCGGCTCACCCTTGATGTCGGTCAGGTTCGATTCCGAGAGGTCCGCCGCACCGCCGAACAGCTCCGGGACGGTCCCGGCCAGTGCCTGGATGACGTCCCGTGACGCGTTCCGTGTCGCGATCTCCTCGCCTACCTCGTACGTCTTGAGGTCGGCATCCCAGCCATCCTTGAGCTTGCCGGCCAGACGCCGGCGCAAGTCGGCCGCCAGCCGCGGATGGGCCTCCGCGTAGGCACCCATCCGTCGCTCCCAGTCGGCCACGAGGTCGTCGCCGGCTTTGACCGCTTGCCGGAAGACCGCCAGCGCGTCGTCGGGGAGGTAGAACGTCTTGTCCGGGTCCCAGCCGTAAGCTTCCTTGGTCAACCGGACCTCGTCCGGGCCGAGCGGCGACCCGTGCGCCTTCTGCGAATCCTGCTTGTTCGGGCTGCCGTACCCGATGTGCGTCCGGACGGCGATGAGGCTCGGCCGATCATCCTCGCGCGCCTCGGTGACCGCCGCCTCGATCGCGTCCAGGTCGTTCCCATCCTCGACCCGCGAGGCGTGCCAGCCATACGCCTCGAAACGCTTGGGCACGTCCTCGGACCACGCCATCGACGTCGGGCCGTCGAGCTGGACGTGGTTGTCGTCGTACAGCACGACGAGCTTGCGCAATCGGAGGTGGCCGGCCAGCGACGCGGCCTCGGAGGCGATGCCCTCCTGGAGGTCGCCGTCCGACGCGATCACGTACGTCCAGTGGTCGACGATGTCGTGATCCTCGCGGTTGAAATCGGCCGCCAGGCGACGCTCCGCGATGGCCATCCCCACGGCGTTCGCGAATCCCTGGCCGAGCGGGCCCGTCGTCGCCTCGACGCCCGGGGTCAAGCCCGACTCGGGATGCCCCGGCGTCCGCGATCCCCACTGCCGGAAGCGCTTCAGCTCATCGAGCGGCAGGTCGTAGCCGGTCAGGTGGAGGAGCGAATAGAGCAGCATCGACGCGTGGCCGGCCGACAGCACGAAGCGGTCGCGGTCCGGCCAGTCGGGATGAGTCGGGGCGTGGCGCAGGAATCGCGTCCACAGCACGTACGCCATCGGTGCCGCCCCCATCGGAGCGCCCGGATGCCCGGAATTGGCCTGCTGGACGCCGTCGATGGACAGGGTCCGGATCGTGTCGATGGCAAGGCGGTCGATGTCGGTCGTCACGGCAGCCATGGCAGCACTCCCGGTGCGCGACGGCCAGGGGGAGGGCCGGTCGGACGGCCATTGTAGGTCGAGCGACGGGTATCCTCGGGCCATGCCCTCCCTACGGCCGAGCCGGCCCCGTCGCTCGCCGGCTCGCCCGCGGATCGTCGTCATCGGGGACCTCGTCGTCGACGTGCTGTTCCGGCCGGAGCGGGCGATGGAGCTCGGCAGTGACGTGCCCGGTCGCGTGTCGTTCGAGCAGGGCGGCTCGGCCTCCACCGCCGCGCGCTGGCTAGGGCGACTCGGGGCGCGGGCGTCGCTGGTGACGGCGGTCGGCCGGGACCGTGCGGGTCGCGCGCTGGTCGACGCGGTGCGGGGCGATGGCGTCACGCTGCGCGCCGTGCGCGTCGCGGGAGCACGCACAGGACGGATCGGCGTCCTCGTCACGCCCGACGGGGAGCGCTCGTTCGTCCAGGATCGTGGCGCCGCGCTGCAGCTCGGCCCGAACGATCTCCAGGCGGCGTGGTTCGAGCGCGCCGATGCGGTGCACCTCCCGGTCTACTCGCTGCTCGGCGAACCTCTCGGCGACGCCGGCCGGCGAGCCGTCGAGCTGGGTCGGGCGGCGGGTGCCGCCGTCAGCGTGGACCTCGCCTCGATCGGTCCGCTGCTGGCCCGCGGTCGTCGGGCGGCGGCCTCGCTCATCGACGAGATCGCGCCCGACATCCTGTTCGCCACGGCCTCGGAAGCGGAGGCCCTCCTCGGCCGCTACGCGGTCGACGGGCTGCTGGACGTCGCCCCGATCGCCATCGTCAAGCGCGGCCCGAAGGGCGCCACGGTCCTCGCACGCGAGGGCGATGGCCGGCTCCGGTTCGAGATCGCGACGACCCCCATGCCGGCGACCGACACGACCGGCGCCGGGGACGCCTTCGACGCCGGCTTCCTGGTCGCGTGGTTCACGGCGAGGGCCGCTGGGCGCTCCCTGCCCGCGTCGCTGCAGCGGGCGACGCTGGCCGGTCACCGCGCCGCCGCTCGCCATCTGTCGGCGCCGCGCCAGGAGTTGCCCCTGGCCTGACGACGAAGTGCGGCCCGCGGCGAGGCGGCCCGCGGCGAGCGCGGCCGGCGGCGAGTGCGGCCCGCGGCGAGTGCGGCCCGCGGCGAGTGCGGCCCACGGCGAGCGCGGGAGGCCGGTCGCGTTGACGGTCCTCGCACAATGCGCCCATGACCCCGCTTTCGCTGACGTTCTATCTCGGCTCGGCGCTGGTGCCCGTGGCGGATCGCCTGGCAGCGAGCATCGGGGAGCGGCTCGGCACCGTCGTGGAGTTCGACCCGGACGCGACCGACAGCGAACGGCGCGCCGCGATCGATGACCCCAAGCCAGGCTTCGTCTGGCTGTGCGGGCTGGACACGGTGCTGCGGCAGCAGGACGGCAGACTCGGCGCGTCGATCATCGGCGCCCCGGTCTTCCCCGGCCGGGAACGGCCCGTGTACGACTCGGTCATCGTGGCCTCTGATCGATGGTCGGGGCCGGGTGTCGCCGATTTCGAGGGCGGCGTCCTCGCCATCAACCAACCGGAGTCCTGGTCCGGGCACCATGCCGTACGGGCGCTCCTGCAGACACGCGGGCTCCGACGACCCATGTTCAGACGGTTCGTCGTGACGGGTTCCCACGAGGCGTCCATCGACACGTTGCTGGCGGGCGACGCCGACTGCGCCGCGATCGACGACACCGTCTGGCAGGCGCGGGTGGCGCGCGATCCCCAGGCGGCGGCGCTTCGCATCGTCGACAGGACGGACGCCTGGCCGGCGCCGCCCTTCTCCTTGGTGGACGGCCTCGCCCCGGACTTGGCGGCCGACGCGCGAAAGGCCATCCTGGACGTGACCGTGCCCGGGCTTGAGGCCATCGCGCCGGCATCCGACGCGGACTACGCGGTGTTCCATGACGGCCTCGCGGCGTCACGCGCCCTGCCATGGTCGTCGCCATGACCGTGTCGCTCGCGTCCGATCCGATCGCGTTCCTGCACGAGATCACGTGGGAGGCAGTGCCGGACGCGGCTCGCCGCGCCACGATCCGTTGCCTCGTCGACCTGGTCGGGTCGCTGCCTGCCGGGCGCCGCACGCCCCTCTCGGCCATCGTGCGCGATCACGCTGCGGCCGTGTACGGCGGCGACCAAGCGACACTGCTGCTCGACGGCCGGCGAGTGAGCGCCCCGGGCGCGGCGCTGGCGACGGGCATGACGATCGATTCGTTCGACATCCACGACTCGCATCGTGAGTCGCTGGGTCATGCCGGGGTCCACGTCCTGGCGGCGACGCTCGCCATCGCCGAGCTGCGACGGGCACGCGGTGGCAAGTTACCGGACGGTCGCGAGCTGCTCGCCACGCTGACCGCCGGCTACGAGATCGCCTGTCGTGCCGGGCGAGCGCTGCACGCCACGACCGATGACTACCACACCTCGGGTGCCTGGGGTGCCGTCAGCTCGGCCGGGCTGTATGCGCGGTTGATGGGACTCGACCGGGAGCACACCCGAGAGGCGCTCGGCATCGCCGAGTACCACGGGCCGCGCAGCCAGATGATGCGCTGCATCGACCACCCGACGATGGTCAAGGACGGATCCGGCTGGGGCGCGCTGGCCGGGGTCAGCGCCGGGATGCTCGCGGAAGCCGGCTTCACCGGGGCGCCGGCGTCGACCGTCGAGTCGGCCGACGCACGCGCCTTCTGGTCGAACCTCGGCACCGAGTGGGAGGTCCTGGAGCAGGGATTCAAGGCGCACGGCTCGTGCTGGTGGTCGCAGCCGGCGATCGAAGCGGCACTGGCCTTGGTCCGGACGAACCGCCTCCGGCCGGCCGACATCGCGGCGATCCGGGTGGAGACGTTCGAGAAAGCCGTGCATCTTGCGCATCCCGACCCCTCGACGACCGAGCAGGCGCAGTATTCGCTCCCGTTCCCGATCGCGGCGGCCCTGGTGAAGGCCGCCGGTCCGGGCGACGGATGGTACGGGCTGGGTCCGGACGATCTCCTCGACCCGGCCACGGCCGACGCCGAGACGCGTCGATTGGCACGGGCGATCGAGCTCGTCGAGGCGCCGGAGTTGACCGCGGCCTTCCCGGGCCGGTTCCTTGCGCGGGTGGTCGCCACGCTCAGCGATGGGACGCAGATCGTGAGTGCCGACACGACGTTCCGTGGCGAGCTCGACGACCCGTTCGATGACGACGAGCTCAGCGCCAAGGCCCGCTGGCTGATGCTGCCGGTGCTCGGGCCGGAGCGCACGGACCTGCTGCTCCAGGACGCCTGGTCGATGGCCGAGGTGCCGTCGATCGAGCCGTTCCTGCGGCGCCTGTCCGAACCGCCGCCGGGGATCCCGTGATCGAACTGCGATCCGACGAGCGCGTCCTCAAGCGGCCGTTCGCAGCGCCCCATCACACCCGACGGGATGGCGCCGTGCTCCGACGGATGTGGACGCGGCTCCGCACGCACACGCTGACCCTCACGGGTGGAGAGCGGGCACGCCTCGACAAGGTCACCGACCCCGACACGAGCGTCCACACCATGGTCATCCCCGATATCGGAGCCCTCGGGACCAACGACCTCTTTGGTGTCGGGTTCTTCGGACAGGCACGGCGGGGCGTCGACCATGCGCCGATCATGGAGCTCGAGGCCGCTCTCATCGACGACATGCCGCGCACCCCCGGGCTGGTGGCCTACTACAACGCCTTCTACCCGACCGCCGGCTGGGGGAACCTCGTGCTCTTCCGCGATCACGCGACCGAGCGGACGTGGGGCGCCGACCCGAGGCACGTCGAGGCCGTCCGTCGGTCCGCGGATCACTATCACTCGATCCGTCTGCACCACGCGCAGGCGAGCGGCGGCCTGCTGGGGAGCGGAGACATCGAGATCATCCGCACCCGCTACATCGACTTCGCGGACGACCCGCCGTGGCGCGCGATCCGGGAGCGAGGCGCCGCGGGCGACGCGTGAGCTCGTGTTGCGCGCGCCCACCGTCACGTCTCCGGCTGTCCCTGCGCGGGTCATCGGCTTCTCGGCCCCAAGGCCTCATCGACACCGGCCCCTGGAACGCACCCATGTTCCGATCGACCGCCGAACCGCGCATCTGCCGCCGTTTGGAACACGCCCATGTTCCGATCGACCGCCGAACCGAGCATCCGCGGTCATTTGGAACACCCCCGCGTTCCATCCGACCGCCGAGCAGCCATTCGCGACCCCGTTCCGGCCTTCCCAGGTCCCGCCGCCGGTCGCTTGGAACATCGGGATGTTCCAGGCGTCAGCGAGGTCTCCGGGGGATGGCGGGTGCCCGGATCGGCCGGCGTCGGCAGGCGCCGGCTACGTCCCCCGGGTGACGCGCACGTCGTCGATCTGGGCCTCGATCGTGCTGTTCGAGCCGCCGTCGATCGCCTCGATGTGGATCCGGATCGTCTGACCCTTCCACGCGTCGACCGGCACGTAGACGTTGCGCCACACGCCGTCGACATCGCCCGCGGTCCCGGTCTTCGTGAACACCGCTGTGCGGGCACCACCGGACTCCTCGATCGAGACGACCAGCCGGTCCGCCGACGACGCGTTCGACCGGTGGGCGAAGACGTAGCGGAAGAACAGCCGCTGTCCGTCGGTCGACGGCAGCCGGATGGCAGTCGAACGGACGGTCGTTCGGCCATCGAGATCGTTCGCGTCGGCCGACGATCCGGCGCTCAGCCCGGTCGTCAGGGCACGTGAGCCGGACGGCACCGTGCCGAGCTGCTTGGCGCCGCTGGCCGACGTCGCCTGCGGATCGCCTCGCTGGAACGCGCCGCTCGTGGCGGTATCCGTTCCGTCGGGGTTCGTGCGCCAGCCGCGTGCCGCCTCGAAGTCGTCGTCGAACGCGCCGCAGCGCCAGGTCACATATGACGTCCCGAGGACCGAATACGGGCACCAGGCCCGCTCCATCAGGTACAGCACCGCGGCCTTGTTCCGTCCGGTCTCCGACGCGATGAGGCTGTCGTCCATGTAGTCACGATTCGACAGCTCGAACGTGTACGAGAACACCCGGTAGACGCCGTAGGCGTAGTCGCGGGTCGTCCCCGACGTGATGTACAGGTCGCTGGCCTGCTGCGGTCGGTACCCGTTCGTCCGGGCCATGGCACGGCCCATGTGGACGAATGCCTGGTAGTCCTGTGCGGTCATGTCGCCCGGGAGGTTGGTGTACGTGTAGCCGTACGGCCACATGACGAGCCGGCCAGTCTCGTGGAAGGTGATATGGGTGCGGATCTGCTGGCGGTCGTCCACGATCCGGCTGGCCAGGAAGTCGCGCATCGCGCGAGTCTCGGGCGCGGAGAATGGCCCTGGGCCACGGTACGTGATGGCTGCTGGGTTCGAGCTCGTCCGTCCGCCGCCACCCCATCGGTAGGAGTAGTTGCGGTTGAGGTCCGTGCCCGTGTAGCCCGTGCCGGGCGTGGGCTGGCGGTTCTTGCGCCAGTAGTGGAAGCGGCCGTTGGCGATGTCGTAGTCGGCGCCATCGGGATTGACCGAGAAGACCAGCCAGATCTCGCGTCCGTTGACGATGTTGGTGATCCGGGTGTCGCTGCCGTACCCGTCGACCAGCCAGCGCATGATCCTGATGACCATCTCGACGCTCATGTGCTCATCGGCGTGGTGGCCGCCGTCGAAGAGGACCTCGGGCTCGGGTTCATCGGTCGCGACGTTGTCGGAGATCTTCATCGCCCAGAGATCGCGGCCGCGGTAGCTCTTGCCGATCGAGAACCGCTGCGCGATGTCCGAGTGCGCATCCTCGACCGACTTGGTGAGCGCCGTGAGCTCGACGAAGCTGTGGTACCCCTCGTAGCCCTTCGGGAATTCGGCCCACGCCAGCGCGGACCCAGGGGCGACGATGAGGACGGCGAGCGCGGCGGCCGCGATGGCGGCGGCGGCTCGGCGGGGGCGGCGCGTCCGCGTCATGGCTCGATGATGCCGGGGCTGTCCAGCCGAATCGATGCCGGGATGGGGCCAGTCGCCGCTCAGCGGAGGTACCGGTCGAACCACTCGATGATGCGGCGGTTCCGATCGATCCGGCGGTCGGGCCGGCCCGCCGAGGCATACACGTGGTACTCCTCGGGATACAGGACGTACTCGACCGTGCGACCGAGGTGGCGGAGGGCGATGAAGAACTGCTCGTTGTCGGGCGCCGGGCAGCGCAGGTCTGCCTCGCCCTGGAGGATGAGCAGGGGCGTGTGGACGTTGGCGACGTTCCGCAGTGGCGACTGGCGCCACAGCTTGTCGATCCCGTCGGGCGACAGTGGGTCGCCCATGAGCGCAGCCCGGTCGTAGTCGGGGCCACCGTCCGAGTTCGCCCAGTCCGACACCTGGTTGGTGACGCCGTTCTCGGACACTGCGGCCTTGAACCGGTCCGTGGTCCCGACCAGCCAGTTCACCATGAAGCCGCCGTAGCTGAGGCCCATGACCCCGAGCCGGTTCGCATCGGCGAGCCCCAGGCCGATCACATGGTCGACCGCCGCATGGACATCAGCGGCATCGACCCCGCCCCAGTCGCCGAGCTGCGGCCGGATCCAGTCGGCGCCATAGGTCGCCGAACCGCGGATGTTCGGCAGGATGACGCGATAGCCGGCGGAGGTGAGGAGGATGACCTCGATGTGCGGGGCCGGCGACCATGCCCCGAGCGGTCCGCCGTGGACGTCGACGACGGCGG
>DATBMM010000040.1:0-2769 GCA_036554825.1 Candidatus Limnocylindrales bacterium | reverse complement strand
GCGACGACCCGACCACCGGTGTCCAGGAACGTGTCGTCCCAGAAGCGCAGCTGATCGCGGGTGGCCGCCTCCTCCCGGATGGCCCGCAGCAGGCTGTTCCGCTGCTGGAGGGTCCGACCGTAGGTCGACAGGTCGTCGGCGTACGTCGGGGAACGGGCTGCGGCGAGCGCGTCGATGGCGGCCCGCCGGAGTGACGGCGAGCCGATCACAAGGAGCATCTCTTCGGGCGCGAAGAGGACCACGCGCAGGTACCGCCCGAGACCGCTCGCCCGACGCCCGACGCCGTTCACCCGGATCCGTTTGCGGCCCCCCTGCCCCCGGGCGGAGCCGCCGCCGGAGCGGTCGGCTGCGCCGGAGCGGTCGGCTGCGCCGGAGCGCTGGATGGCGACCTCGAGGACGTCGCTGCCGATGCGCCCCTCGACCCGGGCGAGGTCCCGGCCCCAGCGGATCAGCTCACCGTCGGAGGTCGTCCGGTGCGACCGGCCCCAACCCAGGAGGGCGATCGCTTCGAGCAGGCTGGTCTTGCCGGCCGCGTTCGGACCCCAGATCAGGTGCGCTCCGGGGCCGAAGGACGCCTCGAGCGACGCGTATCCGCGCAGGTCGAGGGCCGAGAGCGAATCGAGCGGGGCGATCGCGAGCCTAGGAGGTGGTCCGGACCGGCATCACGACGTGGACGTAGCGGTCGTCGCCGACCGGCTTGAACACGCCCGGCGAGAGCGGCCCGTTCAGCTCGAGCGCGAACTGGTCGGCCGAGACATTGGTCAGGACATCGGCCAGGTAGCGCGCGTTGAACGCGATGGTCGTACCGTCGCCCTCCACGGCGGCCTCGACCTGACCGACGTGGTCGCCGACCTCCGCGTTGGCGCTGACCGTCACACCGGGGTCGCCGTCGCCGCCGATCTGCAGCTTCACGATGTTGGCCGATTCATGGGCGATGAGCGCCGCCGGCCGGACCGCGCGGAGGAGCTCCTCGCGGTCGAGCACGGCCCGCGTCGCATGGGCCTGGGGCATGACCTGCTGATAGTTCGGGAACTGCCCGTCGATGAGCCGGCTCACGAGATCGATGCCGTCGAGGTGGAAGAGCACCTGGTTGCGGGCGCCGGCCAGGACGACCTCGACGGGGTCGTCGACATCGGCCAGGACGCGGGCGAGCTCATTGAGGGCACGGGCCGGGATGACGACACTCGTCTCCGGCACGGGATCGAGGATCGGCAGGGTCTTGACCGCGATCCGATAGTTGTCCGCCGCGGCCAGGGTGAGCAGGTCCCCCTCGAACCGTGCCAGTACCCCGGTGAGGATCGGGCGTGCCTCGTCGCTCGCGGCGGCGAACGCCGTCTCGGCCAGCGCGCGCCGGAGGACGTTCTGGGCGATGCGCGTGGTCGGTCGGTCCCCGGCCGTCTGGATGGCCGGGAATTCTTCGTCGCTGATGCCCTTGATGTGGGTCTGGAAGCGACCGGCCTTGACGTGGAGCGTGTCGCCGGCGGTGACCTCGAGCTCGACCTTGTCCGACGCCGGCAGCGAGTTCACGAGGTCGGTCAGCAGACGGGCCGGGACGGTCGTCGCGCCGTCCTCGTCGACCTTGCCGGGCACCCAGTAGGTGATGCCGATCTCCAGGTTCGTGGCGGTCAGCTTGAGCCCGGCGTCCTCGGTCTTGAGCAGGACGTTCGCCAGGACCGGCAGCGTGCTGCGACTCGACACCGCCCGGCTGACGATGGACAACCCGCGCGCCAGGTTCTCCTGCATGACCGAGAGTTTCACGTGGGCATCACTCCATCCGACAAGGGTCCCTCCGACGGCCGACGCCACGCCCCTGCGAGCCATCGGCCGGAGGACTCGTTGGTGGGTATCTTCTCTCTTTCTCTAAGCTCCGTCATCACCGTAGTAACGCTGTGGACCGCGTGGATGACCGTGCTCCACCGTGCGGCTTGGCGTCGTTGACAGCACCCATCGCGTCGTGGAGAAGCGACCCCCGGCCGCGGACGACGCGGTCGATGCACTGGGGACAGTCCGGCCGGTCGCTCATCGCCGAAGGGACATCGCACCCGCATATCAACGACGGGCCATCACTTATCAGCGACCTATCCATGTCGTTCGTGACAGACGACCACCGCGGCGTGGCGGCCGCGGGCTCACTCCGCGTAGATCAGCTCGCGGACGGCGGCGATCTCCCGGCGCAGCTCGTCGTTGTTCGCGACCTCGCGCGAGATCTTGTCGCAGGCATGCAGGACGGTGGAGTGGTCGCGGCCGCCGAGCTCGGCCCCGATCCGCAACAGCGAGACGTCGGTCTCCTCGCGCATCAGGAACATCGCGATCTGGCGCGGCATCACGATGGCCTTGTCGCGCTTCTGGCCCTGGAGCGCCTCCATCGGGACGCTGTAGTAGTCCGACACAGCCTTGGCGATCCGCTCCGGGGTGACCTGCCGCTTCTTGGGGTTGTAGAGGACGTTCGAGAGGACGGCCTGGGCGAGCTCGATGCTGATCGGCGTCGCGCCCATGCTGGCGAAGGCGACGATGCGGTTGAGTGCCCCCTCGAGCTCGCGGACGTTCGAGACGACCTTGCGGGCGATGAACTCGACGACATCGGAGGTGATGGGGACCGCACCCTCCTCGGCCTTGGCCCGCAGGATGGCGATGCGCGTCTCGAGGTCCGGCGCCGTGAGGTCGGCGATGAGGCCCCACTCGAAGCGCGACCGCAGGCGCTCCTCGAGGGTCAGGATCGCCTTGGGCGGACGATCGCTCGAGAGGACGATCTGCTTGCCGTCCTCGTGG
>DATBMM010000024.1:0-2262 GCA_036554825.1 Candidatus Limnocylindrales bacterium | reverse complement strand
CCGTACGCGCCCGCCCCGACGACGCCGCTGATGAGCACGACGCCGGCAAGGACGATCGGGACGGCAAGGAGCGTCGACCTCGACGGCCGCTCCCCGAACACGAGCCACGCGACGACGCCGACGACGAGCACCTGCAGGTTGCCGAGCACGGTCGCCAACCCGGCCCCGACGTACTCGATCGCGTGGTGCCAGAACGTCAGGTCGCCAGCGAAGAACACACCGGCGAGCAACGCAAGCGCCATCGATCGGCGTGGCAGTGGCCCGTATCGGCGGCGCTCGGCCCAGGCGACGAGACCAAGGAGTGGCAGACCGAAGAGCGCCCGGAAGACCGTGCCGGTCGACGGCGTTACCTCTGCCCACAAGTAGAAGATCCCGGAGAACGCGATGCACATCGCGCCGGCGAGCGCCGCCAGTCGCGGTCGACGGGCGATGGCGTCGAGGGGTCTGATCCCCAGGCCGGTGTCCGCGCTCAGCGTCGGATCTCGCGGGGCGTCACTCGGACGACGGCGGCGGCCGCCCGCCGACGAACCGCAGGCCGAGCTCCTCGAACTGCTCCGGCTCGGGCGGTGAGGGCGCCTCGAGCATGGGATCGCTGCCCGACTGGGTCTTCGGGAAGGCCATCACCTCGCGGATGTTGGTCTGGCTCGCCAGGAGGGCGGCCCAGCGGTCGATCCCCAGCGCGATGCCGCCGTGCGGCGGCGCTCCGTACTCGAAGGCGTCGAGCACCGCTCCGAACTTGTCCCGCATCCCCTCGAGCGTCTGCCCCTGCAGGAGGAAGCTGCGTTCGAGCAGATCGCGGCGGTGGATGCGGACCGAGCCCCCACCGAGCTCCCACCCGTTGAGCACGAGGTCGTACTGCATGGCGCGGGCGCGACCGGCGGGATCGTCGGGTGAGGGACTCCCGGGATCCCCGGAGGCGGTGACCAGGAGCGCCTCGTCCTCCGGAACGACGCCGCTGAACGGGTTGTGCGTGGCGTCCCAACGCCTCTTCTCGTCGTCCCACGTGTACATCGGGAACCGGTTGACCCAGGCGTACGCGAGGACGGTCGGGTCGGCGAGGCCGAGCCGTTCGCCGAGTTCGGCGCGGAGGCGACCGAGGACTTCGGCGACGATGTCGCCCCTATCCGCCACCACGAGGATCAGGTCGCCCTCGGCGGCCCCGGTCGCCTCCACGAGCGCGCGCTGCAGGTCATCGGACAGGAACTTGGCGGCCGCCCCGGACAGGCCGACGGCCTCGACCGACAGGTGCACCAGGCCCTTGGCCCCGAAGCGCTTGGCCGTGTCGGTCAGTTCGTCGAGCTCGCGGCGCGACGCGCCTCCGAGCCCGGTCGCGACGATGGCCTTCACGCGGCCGCCCGTGGCCAGGGCCTCGTCGAAGACCCGGAAGCCGGACCCGTCCCCGATCACTGGGGCGAGGTCCACGAGCTCCATGCCGAACCGCACGTCGGGCTTGTCCGAGCCGAAGCGCTCCATCACCTCGTCGTAGGTGAAGCGCGGGAAGGGCATCTGGGCGATCGGTCGGTCGGGCGTGGTGGCACGGGAGACGTCGACGACCATCGACTCGATGAACGCCATGACGGCGTCCTCGTCGATGAAGCTCATCTCCAGGTCCAGCTGCGTGAACTCCGGCTGGCGATCACCGCGCAAGTCCTCATCGCGATAGCAGCGGGCGATCTGGAAGTAGCGGTCGATGCCAGCGACCATCAACAGCTGCTTGAGCTGCTGCGGGCTCTGCGGCAGCGCGTAGACGCTGCCCGGCTGGAGCCGCGACGGGACGATGAAGTCGCGGGCGCCCTCCGGCGTCGACTTGATCAGGGTGGGCGTCTCGACCTCGACGAAGCCCGCTGCGTGGTGGGCCTCGCGGATGGCCTGCACCATGCGGCTGCGGAGCAGGAGTCGATCGGCCATCGGCTGGCGCCGGATATCGAGGTAGCGGTACTTGAGCCGGAGACCCTCATCGACCGGTTTGTCCGGCTCGTTGATGTAGAACGGCGGCGTCTTCGCCTCGGACAGGATCTCGATGTCGTCGGCGCGGAGCTCGATCTCACCCGTCGGCATCCGCGGGTTCTCCGTCCCGGGCAGGCGAGGTGCGACCTCGCCCGAGGTGGTGACCACGAACTCGCTCCGCACACGGCTCGCCGTCTCGTGAGCAGCGGGTGACGCCGTCTTGTCGATCACGACCTGCGTGATGCCGTGTCGGTCGCGCAGGTCGAGGAAGATCAGCTGGCCGTGGTCGCGGCGGCGGTGCACCCAGCCCGCCAG
>DATBMM010000018.1:0-3109 GCA_036554825.1 Candidatus Limnocylindrales bacterium | reverse complement strand
CGCCATGCGCTGCGACGTCCTGCCCGATGGGCCGGTCGTCGCCCGATCCGTGATCCTGGCGTTGCCCGATCTGCTCCGAGCCGCCCAGCGCGCGTTCGACGAGACGGGCGGGCTGCACGCGGCGGCCCTGTTCTCGCCGGCCGGGGAGCTGATCGCCATCCGCGAGGACGTCGGCCGCCACAACGCCCTCGACAAGTTGATCGGCTCGCAGGTGCTGGCCGGGGAGCTGCCGTTGCACCAGCGGTTGCTGATGGTGTCGGGCCGTGTCAGCTTCGAGATCGTCCAGAAGGCCGCGGTGGCCGGCATCCCGATCATCGCGGCCGTCTCGGCCCCGTCGGACCTGGCGGTCGAGACCGCGGAACGCCTGGATGTCACGCTCATCGGATTCCTGCGGGCCGACGGGTTCAACGTGTACAGCCACGACCGCCGCGTCGACCTGAAGGATCTGACCGGCTGGACCTGAGCCCGGTCCGCCCCGCAGAGCCGCGGGAGCTCGCTTCGATCGAAGGTGATCGGACCGAGCTACTCGACGGTCCGCCCCGCGGCGTCCGACTGGGCAGGTGACGCGGCCCAGGCCGTGACTGCCCCGATCGCGATCGCCAGCATCGGTCGGCCTTCCAGGTCATGACCGGCATACTGCGGATACTTCGCGCGCAGCGCGGCGACGACGGCGGGTCCCGCGGTCGCGACGAGCTCTGCCTCACCGTCGACCCGCAGCCAGCCGAGCGCCGACCAGTCCTCCGACCAGCGTTGCACCAGCAGCGTGACCCGAGCATCGCGCTCGATGTCCCGCACGCGAGCGAGATCGCGGACGTCGACGACCGCCTTGGGCTTCTCATCGAGCGGTGTCCAGACGACGTCATCGATGACGACGAAGCAGATGGGGACGAGCCGCGGCCGGCCATCCGGCGCGATCGTGGCCAACGTCGCCGTGCGCGCGTCGGCGAGGAACGCTTGCTCTGTGTCGGTCAGGACGGCGGACCCTCGGCCGTCGGTCGTTCGTTGACGAACTCGAACCCGAACCGGCCCTTCACGCAGAGGTGACCGTCCGTGACCGACGAGTCGAGCGGCGAGGTCACCTTGAGGATCCGCTCATCCTGCACGTGCAGGTCGACGACGCAGCCGACGCCGCAATACGGGCAGATCGTCGAGGTGACGCTCTGCTCGGACGGATCCCATGTCCCGTCCGCCCGCATGTCGTACTCGGTCTTGGCCATGAGCGCGCCGGTCGGGCAGACGCCGATGCAATTGCCGCAGTACACGCACGCGGACTCGGGCAGCGGAACGGCCTGCTCGGTGGAGATGCGGGCATCGAAGCCGCGACCCGCCACCGCGATCGCGAACGTGTTCTGCGCGTCCTCGCCGCACGCCTCGACGCACTTGTAGCAGAGGATGCACTTCGAGTAGTCACGGACGTAGAGCTCGTTGTCGACCTTGGTCGGCTGGGCCACCGTCGCCGCCAGAGCCGCCTCCTCGCTCGATGGGGCGTGGTGATGTCCGGCCTCGTGCGCATCGCGCTCCCCGGCGCGCGCCGGCGGCGCCGGCGGCCCGAAGCGCGAGGGATCCGCGCCATACCGGTCCATGTAGTCGTGGATCGTCCCGTCGGGCACGGCCGGCCCGGTCAGCGAGACGTCGACCGAGGACGCCAGGAATTCGAGCACGACCTTGCGCGACGTGCGGACGCGCTCCGTGTCGGTCTGGACGTCCATCCCCGCTTCGACCCGCCGCGAGCAGGCCGGCGCCAACACGCGCGACCCGGCGACCTCCACGACGCACACGCGACAGACGTTGACCGGCGTCAGGTTCTCCGCGTAGCAGAGGGTCGGGGTATCGATGCCGAGGGCGCGACATGCTCCGAGGATCGTCGTCCCTTCCGGCACGCTCACCGACTGCCCGTCGACGCTGAGCTCGACCGTGGGACGTGGCTCGGCCGGCGGTGGCGTCGGCGGCAGGGACGGGCGGGCGGGCGGCGTCAGCACGATCTCCGTGAGCGGCTGCGCGGCCGGCGCCTGTCCGCCGTGGGGCGTGTGCGGGTCGGGCGCCGGGTCCCGGCTCATCGACAGGCCGCGCGTGTCGTCGCTCACAGCGCCACCAGCGGCTTGACTGCGTCGTACGTCACAGGGCCACCAAGCCGTCCCGTCGCAATGCGGACTCGATCGCCGACGAGGCGGTCTGGCCGAGCCCGCAGATCGACGCGTCGCGCATCGCCTGGCCGATCTCGCGGAGCAGCACCAGCTCCTCGTCGCGTGACCGGACGCGGCTGCCCGCCGCGAGGCGCGTCAATAGCTCCTCCTGGCGGACGCTGCCGACCCGACACGGCACGCACTGGCCGCACGATTCGTCGCGGAAGAACTGCGCGATGCGCCGGAGCGTGCCGACCAGGTCGGCAGTCTCGTCGAACACCATGATCACACCGGACCCGAGGGTCGCTCCGGCGGCACGCGTCGCCTCGAAGGTGAGCGGCATCGTCAGCGCGTCCGGTCCGACGAACACGCCGGCCGCGCCGCCGAGCAGGATCGCCCGGATCGCTCGGTCACCAGGGACGCCGCCGGCGAGCTCCACGAGGTCACCGAGCGTCGCGCCGAACTCGACCTCGTAGACGCCGGGGCGCTCGACGTGGCCGGACAGGCAGAACAGCCGCGGGCCGGTCGAGCCCTCCGTCCCGATCCGCGCGTATGCCGCACCGCCGATCTCGAGGATGAGCGGGACGTTCGCCAGGGTCTCGACGTTGTTCACCACGGTCGGCTTGCCGAAGAGCCCGACCTCGACCGGGAACGGTGGCTTGTTGCGGGGCTCGCCGCGCTTGCCCTCGATCGACTCGAAAAGCGCGGTCTCCTCGCCGCAGATGTACGCACCGGCACCGCGGCGGACCTCGATCTCGAACGCGATGCCCGACCCGAGGATGTCGGCGCCGAGCAGGTTCGCGTCGCGCGCGGCGGCGATGGCGCCCCGGACGGCCGCTTCGGCCTCCGGGTACTCGCCGCGGATGTAGAGATAGCCCTTGCTCGCGCCCGTCGCGACGGCGGCGATCGTCATCGCCTCGACGATCGCGAATGGGTCGCCCTCGAGCAGCACTCGGTCCTTGAACGTGCCCGGCTCCGACTCGTCG
>DATBMM010000015.1:0-10373 GCA_036554825.1 Candidatus Limnocylindrales bacterium | reverse complement strand
CGACGCGCCCACGGCCGCTCCCGGCGGCGTGAGCAGGGAGATGACAAGCAGGGTTCCCGCCGCTGTGCGGAAGTGAACCGTACTGGGTCTGATGGAGGCTCCTCACCTTGGAGGAAAAAGGTGGAGCCATGGCAGACCGATTACCCTCTCGCGTTGACCTCGATGGGTCGCCGGATTCGGCCTGTCAGACTTGCCAGGTGCCCCACCACGTCATCGTCGCCACCCTCGACGGAGGGCGCGCGCCGTTCCGCATCGCCGCGACGGGACGCGGCATCGCTGCGGCGGCCTGGCAGCCGGATGAGGAGGCGTTCGTATCCGAGCTGCGGGCGCGTTTCTTGAGTCCCGTCATTCGACTCGCGGATGCGCCCACCGGCGACCCGGCGGCGGCCATCCTGCAAGCTGCGCTCCCCGTCATCGAGCGGCTTCTCCGGGGCGAGGCCACGGACGACGACCGCGGCATCCCGGTCGACCTGGCCGACCGGCCGGAGTGGGATCGACGCGTCCTGGGCGTTGTGCGCGAGGTCGGCTGGGGCCGCACCGCCAGCTACGGCGACATCGCGCGGCGGGTGGGCATGCCGCGCGCCGCGCGGGCCGTCGGGGGCGCGCTGGGCCGGAACCCGATCAGCCTGCTGATCCCGTGCCATCGGATCATCGCCGCCGACGGCACCCTCGGCGGGTACGGCGGCACCGGCTGGGTCGACCGTGATCGGCAGCTGTCGCGCAAGGAGGCGCTGCTCCTGCGCGAGGGCGTCGCGGTCACGCGACGCGGCGACTAGCTCCGGGGCACCGGCCGCATCGGGTAGACGCCGACGACGATGGGGGCGAGCGGGTCGAACGACAACTCGTAGCCGATCTCCCCGCCCCGGAGCAGCTCGCCGAGCAGCCCGCCCTCGCGGGTCGGCAGCCCGACGAACACGCGGCTGCCCTCGAGCTCGACCGGCGTCACGTCGTCGTCGCTGCCATCGATCCCGAACCGGCGCCGGAGCTCGTGCATCGGCACGTACGGCCGGCTCTTGATGAACCGCCTGAGCTGTGGCGCGGTAACGCCGTTGGGTCGATCGTTGCCGTTGGGTCGATCGCCGCCGTGTGTGCGGCCGTCGGCGTCGCCGTGGCCGTTGACGTGCGCCAGGGGCGTCCCTGGTGTCGGCCCGATGGCGCCGCCGTTCTGGGCGGGCTGCGCGGCAGGCGTGGGGTGCGCCACATCGACGATCGGCTCGGGCATCGGCCCCTGGCTCGGGGCGAGCGGGGATCGCTCAGGTGCCGGAGCGATCGGTCGGGGCGCTCCGGCGTCGGGACGTGGTCCGCCATTGCGTTGGCGGGCGTGATGGGGCCGACCGTGGTGACGGCGGCTCATCGGTCGCACCGGTGACGGCCGGCGTCCCGTGTTTCGTGCTCGGCGACGGTCGGTCGCCGCTCTGTGGTGGGCATCGGATCTCGATCGTCGAGGAAGGGTCGCTCGGATACGACCTCGGCCGATGATACCGCAGGGCCGCCGGGCGACCCCTCGCCGGCCGGACGAGCTCAGCCGGGCACGACCCACAGCTCGCGGGGTGCCTCGTTCAGCACGATCGGCCCGTCCTCGCCGCAGACCACGATGTCCTCGATGCGCGCGCCGTACGTGCCCGGGTAGTAGATGCCAGGCTCGACGCTGAACGCCATGCCAGGTTCCAGCGCGAGGTCGTTGCCGGCGACGAGGTACGGGTCCTCGTGCCCGTCCAGACCGATGCCGTGGCCGGTCCGATGGAAGAAGGCCTCTCCATGACCGGCCTTCTCGATGACGTCGCGCGCGGTGGCATCGATGGCCGCGCACGGGATGCCCGGGCGGACGCGGGCCGTGGCGTCTGCCTGTGCCGCGTGCAGGACGGCGAACAGCTCGCTGAACCGTGGGTCGGGGCCGTTCGCCTCGTCGCCGCCGGTGACCCACAGCGTCCGCGTGATGTCGGACCCGTAGCCGCCGAGCGTGCCGCCGATGTCGAGCACGATCGGCTCGCCCGCGCCGATCACCCGATCGGAGGCGTCGTGGTGCGGTGACGCGGAGTTCGGCCCCGAGGCGACGATGGCGAAGGACGCCGCGTCGTGCCCCTCATCGATCAGGCGCTCGCGGACCTCGCGCGCCACGTCCTCCTCCGTCCGGCCGACGAGGCGCCCGGCGGCGATGGCCGCCACGACCCGATCAGCCGCGTGGGCCGCGGCCCGGAGCAGCGCGATCTCGTCGTCATCCTTGCGCATCCGCAGCTCGCGCATGACGGTCGATGCGGGCACGTAGACCGATGCGGCATCGAGGGCGGCCTGGATGCGCAGCAGATGCATCGCGGGCATCGTGTCTGACACGGCCACCCGCCCGACCGGCGGGATACCGGCGACCGCCAGGGCATACGGGTCGTCCGTCTCCTCCCAGGTGCGGATCTCGATCGGCGTGCGCAACCCGGCCTCGGCGGCGCCGCGTTCGAGTCGGGGGACGACGATCAGCGGCGGGTCTCCCGGCCGGAGCACGAGCATCGTGAGCCGCTCCAGCGGGATGGCCTCGTACCCTGTCAGGTAGCGCAGGTCGGACCCGACGCCGACCAGGGTCGCCGCCAGACCCGCTGCCTCGGTGGCCGCGACCGCCCGCTGCAGCCGGTTCGCGAAGCTGGTCGCGGGGATCGCCGGTCTCTCGGTGACGGTCAACGCGCGGTCTCGGCCGACGCGGGTCGTGCCAGCCAGGCGGCGATCGTCGCCGGGCCGTCCTCGAACAGCTTGCGGTACGCGAAGACGCGCTCGGCCCCACGAGCAAGCGCGCGCTTGCGCAGGGCGATGTCGTCGTGCTGGCCGACGGCGATGACCCGCGCCCCCGAGGACCGGGCACGCTCGATGGCGATCAGCGGGTCGTAGGCGCTGGCGGTCATGTCGATGATCGCGAGGTCGGCGCAGACCAGCGACCGATCGAACTCGGGCGCCGTCTTGGCGCGGGCCGGCTCCCCGCCGGCGGCCTCGACCGCCCTCGCCAGCCGGTCGGACCAGATGAGGTCCTGCGCGAGGATCGCGACCCGCGTGCTCATCGACCCTAGTCGATGGCCTTGGCGAGATGGTGGAAGACGTCGCGGGCGGTCACGACACCGGTGGGTCGACCGTCCTCGACGATCGGGATGTGGCGGAACCCACCGACGGCCATCTTGTGGATCGCGACGGCGATCGGGTCGTCGTGCCGGAGCACGACCGGGTCGGGGGTCATGAAGTCGCGGACGTGGAACGAGTCGAGACGCTTGCCGGCGGCCTTCACCACTGCGTCCCGGTCGGTGAAGATGCCGATCAGCCGGTCATCGGAGACCACCAGCACGCAATCGGCCTCGGCTTCGTGCATCCGCGCGATGACCACATCGAGTGGCGTGTCGGGTGTCACCGTGATGGGCGGCGGCGAGCCCAGCTCGTCGAGGTGCTCGCCCAGCAGCTGCCCCTTGAAGGCCGGTGCCTGCATCGGCGTGTCGTGGCCGAAGATGTCGGCGCCGCAGTTGTCGCAGATGTCCGCGCCGACGAGGTTGACGAAGCCGCACACGGGGCAGCGCATCCCGTCGTCGCCGCCCTCCTGCCCGGCGACGATCCCGTCGCCGCCGGCGATCACTCCACCGTCCACGTCTCACCGCCGTTGAGCACGCGCTCAAGGTCCCCTTCCCCGGCCCGCGCCACGGCCGACGCCAGCTGGTCCTCGATCAGGCGGTCGTGCGTCGGCCGGGTCGTGGCCCGCAGGACGCCGACCGGCACCGGGAAGTCCGGCCAGAACATGCGCGACAGCACGAGGGCCAGGTACGGGTCGGCGGCGGCCTCGTCGTGAACGAGGAGGTCGGCTTCGGTCACGCCGTCCTCACCGATCGTGACGACCTCGGGGTGCAGGCCGCGCAGGCGGATGCCCTTGTCGCGATCCTTGCCGAAGATCATCGGCTTGCCGTGCTCGAGGACGAGCATCCGGTCCTCGCGGACCTCGCGGTCGGTGAAGTCGCGCCACGCGCCGTCGTTGTAGATGTTGCAGTTCTGGAGGACCTCGACGAACGAGCTGCCCTTGTGGCGGCCCGCTCGCTCCAGCGTGTGCTGCAGGTGTTCGGTGTGCGTATCGACCGAGCGCGCCACGAACGAGGCCTCCGACGCGAGGGCGATGGTCAGCGGCATGATCGGCGTGTCGACGGTCCCCATCGGGCTCGACTTCGTGCGCTTGCCGAACTCCGAGGTCGGCGACGCCTGGCCCTTGGTCAGCCCATAGATGCGGTTGTTGAACATCACGAGCGTCAGGTCGACGTTGCGGCGCATCGAGTGGATCAGGTGGTTGCCACCGATCGACAACGCGTCGCCGTCGCCGGTGATGACCCACACCATCAGGTCCGGCCGGGCGGCCTTGAGTCCGGTCGCCAGCGTCGGAGCCCGGCCGTGGATGGTGTGGAACCCGAACGTGTTCATGTAGTACGGCAGCCGGCCCGAGCAACCGATGCCCGAGATGAAGACGATGTCCTCCTTCTTGTAGCCGAAGTCGGGCATCACCTTCTGGGTCTGGGCCAGGATCGAGTAGTCACCGCAGCCCGGGCACCACCGGACCTCCTGGTCGGACACGAAGTCCTTCCTGGTGAGCGCGATGACCTGCGCGTTCTCCGGGCTGAGGGGCGGTTGCTCGCCGCCGTGGCCGTTCGTGTCCTCAGTCATCTTGCGATGTCCTCTCCGAGGGCCGAGGTGAAGCTCCTGCTGGCCCTCGGCCCGAGGAGGATGCGTTCCGCCTCCTCGACGATCTCGGCGATGCGGAACGGCTTGCCGCGCACCCGGTCGTAGCCGACGGCGTCGATCAGGTAGCGCGCGCGGATGAGCATCAGGAGCTGGCCGAGGTTGACCTCCGGGATCAGCACCGTCCGGTAGCTTCGGACGACGTCCTCGGTGTTGGCGGGGAACGGGTTGAGATGGCGGAGATGGGCGTGGGCGACCGCGTGGCCGTCGGCCTGCAGCCGTTCGACGGCCGAGCGGATCGCCCCGTAGGTGGACCCCCAGCCGAGGATCAGCAGATCGCCGCTGGACGGTCCGAACACCTCGAGCGGCGCGATGTCCCTGGCGATGCCGGCGACCTTGGCGGCCCGCAGCGTCTGCATCCGATGGTGGTTGTCCGGGTCGTAGCTGACGTTGCCAGTGATGTCGGCCTTCTCCAAGCCACCGATCCGGTGCTCCAGCCCGGCTGTCCCGGGTACCGCCCATGGTCGAGCCAGCGTGTCCGGGTCGCGGAGATATGGGTGGAACGGGCCATCGTCCTTCGTCGCGTTCTGGACGGCGATGTCCGGCAGATCGGCGATGGTCGGGATGCGCCACGGCTCGGAGCCGGTCGCCAGGAACGCATCGGACAGGTAGACGACCGGCGTCATGTACTTGAGGGCGATGCGCCACGCCTCGATCGCATAGTCGAAGCACTCGCCCGGTGTGGCGGGAGCGACGATCGGCAGCGGCGAGTCGGAGTTGCGACCGAACATCACCTGGAGCAGGTCGGCCTGCTCGGTCTTGGTCGGCATGCCCGTCGACGGCCCCGCGCGCTGGACGTCGATGACGACGAGCGGCAGCTCGACCATCACCGCGAGACCGAGCGCCTCGCTTTTGAGCGCGATCCCCGGCCCCGAACTGGCGGTCAACCCCAGGGCCCCGCCGTAGCTGGCACCGATGGCGGCACCGATCGCCGCGATCTCGTCCTCGGCCTGGAACGTCTTGACGCCGAACGCCTTGTAGCCCGACAGCTGATGGAGGATGTCGGAGGCCGGCGTGATGGGGTAGGAGCCGTAGAAGAGGGGCCGGTCGGCGAGCTTCGACGCCGTCAGGAAGCCGAGCGCCGTCGCCTCGTTGCCCGTGATGTTCCGGTAGGTGCCCGGCGGCAGGTGGGCGGGCTTCACCCGGTAGTGGGTGTGGAACATCTCGGTCGTCTCGCCGTAGGCGTAGCCCGCCCGCAGGGCGCGCTTGTTGGCCTCGGCGATGACCGGCCGGGCGGAGAACTTCGAGTCGACCCACTGGAGGGTCGCGTCCATGCTCCGCTCGTACAACCAGAACATCAGGCCCAAGGCGAAGAAGTTCTTGGTGAGGTCCTTCTGCTTGGTGGTCATGTCGAGGCCGTCGAGCGAGCGCTCGTTGAGCGTCGAGATCGGGATCTCGAACAGCGTGTACGCCTTGAGCGACCCGTCGGTCAGCGGGTTCGACGCATAGGCCGCCTTGTTCAAGTTGGCCTGGGTGAATGCATCGCTGTTCACGATCAGTGCGCCGCCGGCTGGCAGGTCGCCGACGTTCGTCTTGAGCGCCGCGGGGTTCATCGCCACGAGCACGTCAGGCTGATCGCCGGGGGTGTGGATGTCCGTGGAGCTGAAGCTGATCTGGAAGCCGCTGACGCCGGGCAGCGAGCCGGCCGGAGCACGGATCTCGGCCGGGAAGTCGGGCAGCGTGCTAATGTCGTTGCCGAAGACCGCAGCCGTCCGGGTGAACTGGGTGCCGGTGAGCTGCATGCCATCGCCGGAATCGCCGGCGAAGCGGATCGTGACCCGCTCGAGCTCCTGGACCTGCGGGGGCGCGTGTTCGGTGGTCGTCGTCATCCGCCTTCTGGTTGCTTCATCTTCTGGTGCGGTCGTGGTGGGAGGTTGAGCAGCTCCTCGGGGAACGATTCGGCGAGGTACTTGATGATGTCGACCTGGCGGACCACGCCGACGAGCCGCCGTCGCTCGTCGACGATCGGCACGTTCCGGTAGCGACCGGTCTGCATCAGGTCGAGCGCGTCGCGGATCGTCTGGTCCAGGTCGAGCGTGCGGGGGTCGGTCGTCATCAGCGTCTCGACGGGCTGGGACAGGTCGACGTCGCCGCCCACGATCCGCCCGAAGATATCGCGCTCCGTCAGGACCCCCGTCAGCGTGCCCGCCGGATCGCACACGAAGACCGAATCGCCGGTGCCGGTCCGCTGGATCGCGCGCAGGCAATCGGCGAGGCTCGTCCCCGGCGGGACGGTCACGGGCTGGCGTCGACTGAGCACGCGCAGCCGCTCGTCGGTGAGGGTCGGGACGCGACGAGCGACCGCGCCCTCGGTGAGGTCGGTCACGAACGAGAGTGTAGTGCGAACCCGCGCGGTCGGTATCTGGGCTGCTAGCCTCGGGCGCCATGGATCGACGCACGGCCACGGGGATCGGCTTGGTCGTGGTGTCGTCGGCCGGGTATGGCTCGGGGAGCGTGCTGGCCGCACCGATCTACGACACGGGTGTCGACTGGCTGGCACTCGTCGGATGGCGGTTCCTGATCGGCGCGGCGCTGGGCTGGATCTGGGTGCTCGCCTCGTCGCAGCGCCGCGCCGCGCTCGCGCGGATGCCCCGACGACAGCTCGCCGTGGCGCTGGCCCTGGGCGCCCTGTTCACCGGGAATGCCGGGACGTACTACGCGGGCCTCGAGTCGGTGCCGGCGGCGCTTGCCGGCGTGCTGGTCTACACGTATCCGGTCATCGTCGCGGTGCTCTCGCTCCGCTTCGCGACCCGGCTGCCGGGCCGGCGCCCGTGGATCGCCCTGGGGCTGGCCGTCCTGGGGTCGGTGCTTGCCCTCGGCGGGATCGATGTGCGCTCCGCGCCACCGATCGGTGGCTTGCTCCTGATCTGGGCATCGGCGCTGATCTACTCGGTCTGGATCATCCTGTCGGCGCGGCTCTCCGGGGAGCGCCGCGACCGGCTCGGAAGCGACGCGCCCGAGGCGTCGGAACCGGCCGGCGACGCCGCGGTCGCGACGGCCGTGATGATGAGCGCGACCGCCGCGGTCTACGCGGTCGCGGGCGCGATCGTGGGCCGACCCCTGGATCCGGGTCGCGTGCCGGCCGAGGCCTGGCCGCTGCTGGCAGCGGTCGGTCTGGTCGCCTCGTTCCTGGCGATCCAGACGTTCTATGCGGGAGCGCGCAGGATCGGGGCGGCCAAGGCGGCGCTCATCAGCACCGTGGAGCCGCTGATCATCGTGGTGCTGGCGTGGCTGTTCCTCGGCCAGACCCTGGCGCCGATCCAGCTCGCCGGCGCGGCCCTGATCCTGATCGCGGTCGTGGTGGCGCAGACGTCGCCGCGGCCGCGGGGCGCACCGGAACCGGCGACGCCGCTCGAGGCGGAGGTGTAGCCGGGCGCCCTCATCGCTGCGATCGCAGGCCGCGCCGGGCCCTCGCCGAACTCGGGCCGTTCCGCCAGGGAACACAGTCGGCACGAACGTGCTGGGCTGCGCGCCCCAGGCGACGTTTCGTGCATCCTGGGACAGGCAGCACGAAGGGTCTGTATCCGTTCTGTTCCCGTGCGGAACATGGATCTCGACCACTCCAGGCGCGTCGGAGCGGCGCGTCGGAGCGGCGCGTCGAAGCGTCGCGTCGGAGCGGCGCGTCGGAGCGTCTTCATCGTCTGCGCCGCCGCGTCACCCGCTGGTAAGCGACAGGTAAGCGCCCTCTGCTTTCATCCGGCGCGTGGCATCCATCCTCCGCATCACGTTCGCGCGCGCGTGTTCTGACGCCCGGATCTCCCTCGACCTGACACAACAGCAGGTAGCGGAACGAGTCGGCGTGTCGAGGTCGCAGCTGGCGAAAGTCGAGCTCGGACTCATCGCTCCATCCCTTGACCTGGTCGACCGGATCGCTGAGGTACTCGGCCTGCAGATCGCCCTTGACATCCGGCCACCGACCTTCGTCGGCGGTCCACGAGTCCGCGATGCCGTCCACGCGAGCTGCTCCGCCTATGTCGATCGGCGGCTCCGGGCGCTGGGGTGGGCAGTCGCCCGAGAGGTCGAAGTCATCCACGGCCGCTCCCACGGCTGGATCGACCTCCTCGCATTCGATGCGGATACGGGGACGCTGCTCGTCATCGAGATCAAGACGAGACTCGACGACCTCGGCGCCCTCGAGCGGCAGATGGCCTGGTACGAGCGTATGGCCTGGGACGCGGCGCGTCGGCTTGGCTGGAGGCCCCGCCGCGTCGTTTCGTGCGTGATCGCCCTGGCGAGCGATGAGGTCGAGCGCGTCGCGCGAGTGCACAGGGACCTGCTCCGACTTGCGTTCCCGATGCGGGCACCGGACGTGGCGAACCTGCTTGCCCACCCCGACGCGGAGTTCCGCGGACGTGGCATCGCTCTGGTCGATCCATCCAGCCGCCGGCGCCAGCCGGTGATCGGGACATCGCTCGACGGTCGCCGCTCCCGGCTCCCCTACAGCGACTATGCCGACGCCGTCGGCCGGATCAGGCGCGCGCGTTCCTGGGCGGAACGCTCTCCTCATGAACGTGGAGGGCTGTGATGCCCACAGCGCGGAACCTGCATCCTGGGGCCCGCACCCCCGCGGACCTGTTCGAGATGCGTTCCTGACAGGAACGCCGGAATGGGCACGTGGGGGCCGATACGCGGATGCCGTCTAGTCGGAGCGGCCCGCCGCCTGGAGCATCGCGCGCGCGCCCGCCGAGACGAACGAGCCCTCGGAGCCGAGGCCGATGAAGCGGAAGCCCAGATCGATGAGCGGCGGCAGCGCGGCGGCGTCGTAGATGAGGATGCCGGCGGCCTTGCCCTGCCCCTCGCACGCCGCCACCACCGCCTTCAGGGCGTCCTGGAACCGCGCATCGTCGAACCGACCCGGGATGCCGAGGCTGTGCGACAGATCGGCCGGGCCGACGAACAGGACATCCACCTCCTCGAGGGCCGCGATGGCATCGGCCTCGGCGACGATCGCGGGCGACTCCACCTGCACGATCCCCACGACTCGCTCGTTCACGACCCGGGCGATGTCGGCGTGCGACAGGGCGCCCATGTCGGCGCCGCGCGTCCGCAATGCGACACCGCGCTGACCGACCGGTGGGTAGCGCAGGTATGAGACCGCCTCACGGACCTCATCGATCGACTTGAGCTGCGGCAGCATGATCCCCTCGGCACCGAGATCGAGCGCGCGTCCGACGCGCAGCCGTTCGGCCGACTGGGGCCTGACGAGCGCGGCCATCGGTGTCGTCCCGACCGCGTGCAGCAGCGCCAGCAGGTCGGCCTCGGTCGCGGCACCGTGCTCCAGGTCCAGGACGATCCAGTCGAAGCCGGCCTGGCCGCAGAGCTCCGCCGCGAGCGGCGACGCAAGGTCCGAGAACACGCCGATGAGCGTCTCGCCGGAGTGGATCCGGGCGCGGAGACCAGCCATCGCCTGATGATGCCGGGTCGGCCGGGCTGGCGTGGGCCAGCTCCGCACCGTCGACGGGATCGCTCCCTAGCCGTTCACCAGGCCGGTCGTGTCGACGACCTCGAGGTCGCGACCCGTGATGACGTCGAGCTCGTGGAGCACGTCGTCGTCGAAGCGCGGATCGCTCATCCCGCTGATGTACCAGGGCGACCCGTTGTCCGCGAGGATCATCCCGTATCGCTTGAGCGCC
>DATBMM010000366.1:0-7707 GCA_036554825.1 Candidatus Limnocylindrales bacterium | reverse complement strand
AGTCAGGCCGGTCGAAGGCGAGAGACCCCGAGCCGGTGCGACCGCGAGCCGAAGCGCCGCAGCGTCCGTGACGCGGATAGCAGCCTCGATCCTGTTCAGCCTGGTGGCGTTGTCATGTGAGTCGCCCGCGGAGCGGTATGTCGAAGAGGTCTCTGGGCTCTGTACGAACGTTTGGTCCGCGGCACGCGCTCCGGATCCCTACCTCTTGGAGGCCATCACGGCCGTGACCGCATTCGCGGTGTATCCGGCCCCCGAAGCCTTCCGCGACTCCCACAAGATCGTGTCGGACACGATGAGGGCAGTGGTCGTCCAGGACGCGACTCGTGTCGACCTCGAAAACACCGCGCGCGTCTGTGATACCTACGCGCACTTCCTCGAGGCCGGGTTGCCCCGCGATAATAGGATCGTCACCCGAGCCATTCCCTAGTTCCTGCGGCCGAACCCGAAGCGACGTGACTTCTTCGCCGTTTCGACGGCCGGGGTCGCGTACCCATCAACGCCGAAGGCCGTCGTGCTGAGACGCACGAGCTGCTCGGCCGCCGGCGATCGTGGCGCCCCGAGCACGATCGGCACGCCCTCGTTGACCGCCTTCAGGTACAGGAACGAGTCGTAGGGCAGGTCGGTCGCGATGCGCGAGCCCAGGGCGGCTTCGATGTCGCGCGGCTTGAGGACCTCTTTAGCGAACATGTTGTTCAGGACGAAGGTCGACTTGCCGCCGATCGTCCCGGCCTCGTTGAGGTACTCGAGGAGGCCGCTCACGGCCTTGATGGCCGAGATCTCGGGATAGACCGGAAGAACGATGGTCTCGGCCGCCTCGAACACGCGCAGCGCTCGCTCGTCGAGGAACGAGCCCGCGTCGACCACGACGGCGTCGTAGGCATCGAGGAGCGTGCCGAGGATGTGGGAGACGTGGTCCGGGCTGATCAGCTCCGACGCCTCCGGCGAGCGCGGCGCGGCCAGGACGTGGAGACCGCTGTCGTGCCGTGTGGCGTACGACCGAAGGACGTCCGGATCGCGGAGCGCGGCCTCGTCCCGGACCGCATCGGCGATGGTGAGCTTCGGCTCCAGGTTCAGGTGGGTCGCGACGCCGCCGAACTGCAGGTCGAGATCGACGAGGATCACCCGATCGGCTCGGCGCTGCGCGGCGACGACCGCGACGTTCGTGGCGATCGTCGTGGTGCCGACCCCGCCCTTCGGGCTATACACGGCGACCGATCGGCGGGGACGCCCGAGGGTCAGCCCGTCCGGCGAGACGACCGGCGAGAAGTCGCGCGATCGCTGGAATCGGAGCAGGAGCGCCTCGACGCGTGCTTCGACCTCACGCCCATCGAGCGGCCGCGCGACGACGTCGTCGGCGCCGGCCTCGAGGAAGCTGATCCGCTCCTCGACGTCATCGGCCGTCGCCACGCACAGGATCGGAACGCTGGCCGCCGCCGGGGCGCCGCGAAGCTCGCGACACAGCTCGAGGCCGCTCTGGCCCGTCGCCGGAGCGGTGCCGACATCGACGACGGCGAGCTGGTGCTGGGCGACCTTCGCGAGCGCTTCGGCCGGGTCGATGGTGCGAGTGACGGTGTACCCGGCGTTCGTCAGGATCGGCGCGAGCGACGCATCGCCGGTGGCGGCGGATTCGAGGACGAGGATCGTGCTGGCGGGCAATGGATCTCCGTGTTTCGGATGGTCGGCAAGGGGATCGGCCAGAGGATACATCGGGGACCGATGCGTCCGGTCGGGGCCTGCTCCTGGCTGGGACCCCGAGCGTGCTAGACTAAGTGCCGTTTCCTTTCCGCTCCGTGCCGGGATCGGCTCGTCCGCCGTCAACGGGGCAAACCCATTGGAAGGAGTCGCCGCGCAGATGCGCCGATACGAACTCATGCTCGTGATCCGTCCCGACGTCGCGGACGATCGGAGCCAGGCGGTCATCGACCGTACCACGCGCCAGATCACCGCCGCCGGCGGGCAGATCACCAAGGTCGCCCCGTGGGGCCGACGGCGGCTCGCGTACCCCATCGACCGGTTCCGCGAGGGCTCGTACCACATCATCCTGTTCCAGGCGCCCGGCGAGGCCCTCGCCGAGCTGGAGCATGGCCTGCTCATCACCGAGGAGGTCCTGCGTCATCTCGTCACCCGCGACGAGCGGCCGGTCAAGGCCTCGAGGCGCGAGGATGGTGGTGACGTCGACGAGTCCGACGACGCCGACCTTCCGTCCGGCCTCGACGAGGAAGAGGACGACGCCGGCGAGCGGATCGGCGAAGACGAGAGCGAAGCGGCCCCGGCCGCCATCGACTGAGGAGCGCGACGATGGCCCTGTGCAAGGTGATGATCATCGGCAACCTCGGGTCCGACCCCGAGATGCGCTATACGCCGAACAACCGGGCGGTCACCCAGTTCAACGTGGCCGTGAACCAGAGCACCAAGAACCAGCAGACGGGGGAGTGGGTCGAGGAGACCGACTGGTTCCGCGTCAGCGTCTGGGGTGATCGCGCCGAGCGCATGGCGGAGACCCTGCGCAAGGGCAACAAGGTCTTCGTCGAGGGCCGTTTCAAGACCCGCCAGTTCGAGGGTCGGGACGGGCAGACCCGGACGTCGCTGGAGATCACCGCCGATTCGATCGTGAACCTGGAGCGCCGACCGCGCGACGACGACGGATCGTTCAACGCGCAGCCCGCCGGGAGTGCCGTCCCGGCCGGCGGCGGCGTCCGCCCGCAGCGAGCGCCAGGCGACGACACCGACCTCGACGACCTGCCCTTCTGACCCTCGACGATCCAACGATCCCGACCGGAGAACCCTGACCCATGCCGACCGCCCGTTCGCGCAAGCGCGACGATTTCTACCGCGACCGACGCCGCCGCAAGGTATGCGCGTTCTGCGCAGACAAGACCACCCAGATCGACTACAAGGAGGTCAACCGCCTCCGTCGCTACCTCTCGGAGCGCGCGAAGATCGAGCCGCGCCGCAAGACCGGCACCTGCGCAGGGCACCAGCGTGAGCTGGCTGTCGCGTTGAAGCGCGCCCGGCACGTGGCACTGCTGCCGTACGCGCCCCAGCACCTGCGCCCCTAGGCTCGCCGGCGGCGCGGCGGTCCTGAGATGGGCGTCGCGCTGCTGATGATCGCCGGCGGCGCCGCCGCCGGCCTGTTCGGGTCGCTGCTCGGCCTCGGCGGCGGCGTCCTCATCGTGCCGCTGCTGACGCTCGTGTTCGGGCTCGAGCTGCGCGAGGCCGTGGGTGTCTCGCTCGTCAGCGTGATCATGACGAGCAGCGTCGCCGCCGGTGTCTATCTCGAGCGGCACGTCGCCGATCTCCGGCTCGGGATGCGGCTCGAGCTCTTCACCGCGCTCGGTGCGCTGGTCGGCGGCTCGATCGCGTTCCTGATCGAGGAGCGCCTGCTGGCGTTGCTGTTCGCCGGGCTGCTCGCGTACGTCGCCGTCTCGATGCTCCGCGCTCGGACGGCCGAGGAGGGAGCGGTCGCGGCGAGCGATGACGCCCTGGCCGGCAGTGTGCGGAACATGCCCCTTGGCCTGGTCGGCGCGACGGGCGCCGGTGTCGTGTCGGCGCTCCTGGGTGTCGGCGGCGGGATCATCAAGGTGCCGCTGATGCACCTCGGCATGGGCGTGCCGCTGCGTGTCTCCACGGCCACCAGCAACCTTATGGTCGGCATCACGGGCGCCGGTGGCGCCGTGATCTATCTCATCCACGGCGAGATCGATCCGTACGTCGCCGGCCCGACCGTGATCGGCGTGTTCCTGGGCGCGAGCCTGGGATCTCGCGTCGCGCACCGGATCGACCTCCGGGTCCTGCGCTGGCTGTTCGTCGCGGTGCTGCTCTACACCGCCATCCAGATGCTGTTGCGGGTGATCGGATGACGCCGTTCGACCGGCTCATCGGGCGGCTGCTGATCGGTGTCACCTATGTCGCGGGGGCGTTGCTCCTCGTCGGCGTGCTGCTGATGCTCGCCGCGGGCATCGATCCGTTGTCGGGCGGTCCGTCGCTGGATCCTGGGGCGGTCGTCGGGGATGTCGTGTCGCTGCAGCCGGCCGGCTTCCTGTGGCTCGGGCTCCTCGCGGTCATCGCGACGCCGATCAGCCGCGTCGTGGCGGCGGCGGTGGCCTTTGCGTCGGCCGGCGAACGGCGCATGGTGGGTGTGGCGCTGGCGATCCTGCTCGTTATCGCGGTCAGCGTCGCGACGGCGGTGGCGGCGTCATAGGCCGAGGCGACCGGTCCGGCTACCCGCGACGCCAGGGGCTGTCCACGACGCACGCTATACTCCGGCCGACCTTGCAAGGCCCCGCGCGAACGCCAGCAAGCGCATCGCGCCGTCACGCAGGAGTGCGCCGCATGACCACGGAGACGACGGCCGGGAGCGAGGCCGGGACGCCGGCCCCCGCGACCCACCATGCCCCGGCCCCCGGGAGCCTCGACGACCTGATCTGCTACTTCGAGGGCGACTTCGTCCCGATGAGGGACGCCAAGGTCAGCATCATGACCCACGCGTTCATGTACGGGACGGCGACGTTCGAGGGCATCCGTGCCTACTGGAACGAGGAGGAGGGCACGCTCTACGGCCTCAAGATCCGCGAGCACGTCGAGCGCATCCGCCAGTCGTGCCGGATCCTGCTGATGCAGGACGTGCCGTCGGTCGACGAGCTGACGCGGCTCATCCTCGAGACCGTCCGGCGCAACGGCTTCCGCGAGGATGTGTACATCCGCCCGTCGTTCTACAAGTCGACCAAGGCGATCGGCGTGCGGCTCCACGACCTCGACAACGAGCTCTACATCATCACGCTGCCGTTCGGCAACTACATCGACACCGCCCACGGCGTCCGGCTGATGACCTCGTCCTGGCGCCGGAACGCGGACGAGGCGTTGCCGGCCCGCGGCAAGATCGTCGGTGGCTACGTGAACATGGCCTTCCAGAAGTCCGAGGCGGAGCTCAACGGCTTCGACGAGGCGGTCGTGCTCACCGCCGGTGGCCACGTGAACGAGTCCTCCGCGGCGAACATCTTCGTGGTTCGCGACGGCGTCGCCCTGACCCCACCGGTCAGCGACGACCTGCTCGAGGGGATCACGCGCAAGGCGCTCGTCGAGCTCATGACCAACGAGGGCATCCCGACCGCCGAGCGGTCGATCGACCGCTCCGAGCTCTACGTCGCCGACGAGATCTTCGTGTGTGGCACGGGCGTCCAGGTGTCTCCTGTCATCGAGGTCGACCATCGACCGGTCGGCTCGGGCGAGGTCGGCCCGATCGCCCGGCTCGTGCGCGATCGCTACTTCGACGCGGTCCGCGGGCGGCTGCCGGCGTACCAGCATTGGCTCACGCCGATCGCGTAGGGACTGCCGCCACGCGGTGGCCGCACGCGGTGGCCACTGACTACGACGAGGGAGGCGGCTCCAGCTCGGGCGTCGACCGTCCGATCGTGACCACGACGTCCACCGGGATGGCGGGATCCGCCTTGGTCGTGACCTTCACGTCGAAGAGCTGCTCGAGGTAGGCGATCGCCGCCGGGACCTTCGACTCGGCGCCGTTGTAGACGGTGATCACGGTCTTCGCCGGGACCGAGCCCTTCGGTCGACCGCGGGGGGCGGACGCCGCCAGCCCGTGATACTCGAGGTAACCGGCCAGGCGGGCTCCCCGGTTGGTCTCCGAGGTCCCGTTGAGCACCCACACCCGCGCACCCTCGGCCGCGAGGGCCTGGCGCAACGCCTCGTCGCGGGGATCGCCAGCGAACGCGTTCTTGACCGCCTGCTTGATGCGGGCGACGTTCGGCAGCACCACGCAGCCGCGCGAGTCCTGGCAGGTGTCCTGCGAATAGAGCGGTGGCGCGAAGACGAACGACCGGATGTTCGCGGTGTCCACCGCGGATGCCAGGCCCAGCAGCTCGTCGAGCTGGTCGACCGGGATGTCGGTGCGGACGGCGGTCTTGAGCGCCGTCACGAGCTCCGGCAGGCGCGGGATGAGCGTCTGCGGATCGGCCTGCTCGCGGAGCGACAGGAGGACCCGCTGCTGGCGGGCGCCACGATCGAAGTCCGTCGAGGTATGCCGTGATCGCGCGTAGCGCAGGGCCTGCTCGCCGTCCATATGCTGCAGCCCGCTCGGGATGTAGAGCCGCTGGGCACGTCCCGTCGAGCCCGGGAACTGGTCGTCGACGACCGGCACCTGGACGTTGATCGTGACCCCGCCGACCGAGTCGATGACCCGCTTGAACCCGTCGAAGTTGACCTCCACGAAGTAGCGGATCTCGAGGTCGTACAGCTCGCCGAGGACCGACTTGAGGGCGTTGTACCCGCGCGTCCTGTCGTTGCCCGGCCACAGGTCCGACCGGCGCCGGTTCTGGGCGAAGAACGAGTTGATCTTCTGGCCGTAGCTGCTGCCCCACACCTGCCGTGCAGGCCCCGGGGGGACGGGCACATCCACCGTGTCACGCGGCAGGCTGAACATCGCGACCTGCTTGGTGACCGGGTCGATCGAGACCGTGATGAGGGTGTCGGTGTTGTGGCCGCCCCGCTGCTCGTCGGCGCCGATGAGCAGGATGTTCAGCCGCTCGCGACCGTCCCACGGCGGGACCTCGACGCTGGGGACCGGGGTCCCGACGAGGGTCGGCTCCGGCGTCGAGGGCACCGACGCGGACGGCGTCTCGTCGACCGGACCGGTGTCACCGGGCGTCGGCGACGCGGCCGGGTCGCAGTCCTCGCTGGACGCCTCGTTGATGAAGACGCAGCTGGCGAAGTCATGGGCAAGCAGGTCGATCCGGGCGACGACGACGTGCGACCCGGCCATGACCAGCAGGACGGCCGCAAGACCCGCGATCGACAGCGGGTTGCGGGGCAGCCGCGCGCGGCCGAGGCGACCGTCACCCGATGCCGCGTACGCGTTCAGGTACTCGGTGACGCGATAGGCATCGATGATGGCGACGAGCCGATAGGCCAGCGCGACGAGGTTGAAGACGAAGATCGCCACGACCTGCTGGAGGAAGGCACTCAGCAGCTCGAAGCGGTCCAGACGCAGGACGATGCCGAGGAGCAGGGCCAACACCAGGATCGGGGGGGCGGCGAACAGGAGTGCCCGTGTCGGGACGCCGGCGTAGAGGTGGCCGAGTCCGGGGAAGAGGAGGGACAGGAACGCCGCCGTGAAGGGCGACCTGGCGCGCGGTCGCGTCTCCTGCGGGCTCTGCATCGCGCGTAGGATACTCGGACTCGCTCGCCGGGCATGCCGGGCCCATCCCGGGCGCCCGACGTCATCCGCTCACACCGGAGATGCATGTTCCGACCCGTCACCTCGAAGCCCGATCTGGTCGCCCAGGAACACGAGGTGCTCGAGGCGTGGCGTGATCGCCGGACGTTCGCCCGGCTGCGGGCGCAGAACGCGGGCGGCCCTCGCTGGAGCTTCCTCGACGGCCCGATCACGGCCAACAATCCGATGGGCGTCCACCACGCCTGGGGCCGTGCCTACAAGGACCTGTACCAGCGCTACCACGCGATGCTCGGCGAGGACCAGCGCTACCAGAACGGATTCGATTGCCAGGGTCTGTGGGTCGAGGTCAACGTCGAACGCGACCTCGGGTTCACGTCGAAGCGCGACATCGAGGCCTACGGCATCGACCGATTCGTGACGCTCTGCAAGCAGCGCGTCCTGACCTATGCCGCGCGGCAGACAGAGCAGTCGATCCGCCTCGGGATGTGGATGGACTGGAACGATCCTGACGAGCTGCGCCG